>JBDIAD010000105.1:0-5196 GCA_039812205.1 Leucobacter sp. | reverse complement strand
GGGGGCGCAAGTCGACGGCGCGAACCATGCCGATTGAGCGCCGCGTCGAACTCGCCACCGCGGCGCCGTTCGACGCCGCCGCACTGCACGACTATCTGAGCGTGCACGCCGTTCCGGGGCGCGACCTGGTCGAGGCCGGCCCCTTCGGCGCGTCGACGCACGCGATCGACGTGGCGGGCGGACTGGCGCTCGCGACGCTGCACTGGGCGGAGTTGCGGGAGGAGCCCGGCGAGGTCCGCCTCCCGGCGACGCTCCTGCTGCCCGATCACCGCGACGAGCTTGTCGGCGACGAAGCGGAGGCCGTCGCCACCCTGCGTCGCATGCTCGATCTGGACGCCGATCCCGCGCTCATCGCGCGAACCCTGCGGCACGATCCGCTCCTCGCTCCGCTGATCGCCGCGCGCCCCGGGCTGCGCCTCCCGGGCGCGCGCAGCCCGATCGAGGCCGCGCTCGGCACGGTGCTCGGACAGCAGGTGTCGCTCGCCGCGGGGCGCACGCTGCAGAGTCGGCTCGCGAGGGCCTTCCAGCACGAGGCCCGGGGCGATGCCCCCGAGTGGTTCGGCGCCCTCGACGTCGCGGCCATCGCCGCCACGGACGCGGAGGATCTGCGCAGCATGCTGGGCCTCACGAACGCGCGGGCGCGCACTTTGCAGACGCTCGCCGAGGCGCTCGCGAACGGCCTCGATCTTTCCACCGAGGCGGATCGCGTCGACACCCGTGCGGGCCTGCTCGCGCTGCGCGGCATCGGGCCGTGGACGGTGGAGATCATCGCCCTGCGGATCCTCGGCGATCGCGACGCCTACCCCGCGGGGGATCTCATCCTGCGGCGAGCGCTCGGAGTCACCTCTGACAGGGACGCCATTCGCATGGCCGAGTCGTGGAGCCCGATGCGCGGGTACGCGACGCAGCACCTCTGGGCGGGCTTCCTGGCGGCGCAGGCGCAGAGGTGACGAGCGGCCTCGCCTAGACGCGACGATAGCTGAGGTCGCGGATCGCGCGCCCCTTGTCGATGCCCTTCTGCTCGAAGGCGGTGAGCACGCGCCCGTCGAAGCGCGGCGCCCACTCCCCCTCGAAGTCGCGCTCGAACCCGGCCGCGGCATCCATGGCCTCGCGCATCTGATCCGCGTAGTCCTGCCAGTCGGTGGCGAGGCGCAGCACGCCCCCGGGCTTGAGCGCCGATGCCGCGACCGGGGCGAAGGCCGCGTCGACGAGGCGCCGCTTCTGGTGGCGCGCCTTCGCCCACGGATCGGGGAAGAACACCCAGAGCTCGCTCACCGAGCCGGCGGGAAGCGCCTTCTCGAGCACCTCGGGCGCGTTCGCCTCGACGAGGCGCAGATTCGTGATGTCGGCCCACTCGGCGCGGATCATCGTGCGCGCGAGCCCCGCGCGGAACACCTCGATCGCGATGAAGTCGGTGTCGCGGTGCTCACTCGCGGCATGCACGATCGCGTGGCCCTGCCCCGAGCCGACCTCGACGATCAGCTCCGCCGTGCGGCCGAACAGGGCGGCGGGATCCATCATCGCCTGCTCGGACACGCTCGTCGCCGCGGCGCCCTTCGGCAATTCGAGGAGGTAGCGCTCACGCAGCTCCTCCCAGGCCCGCTCCTGCGACGGGGTCATGCGGCCGCTGCGGCGCACGAACGAGACCGGCGCATCGCGGAAGGTGCTCGCGTCGTGGGTCTTCTTGCTCGCGGTTTCAGTCACCGGGCAAGCCTAACCCGACGCACCGTGCCGATACGCTGACCGCATGAGAATCCTCATCTCCGTTCTCCGATTCGCGCTCGCGGCGCTCCTGGTGCTGGCGGTCTCCGCTGCGTACCAGGGCGAGGTGAAGGCCGGCGGCGGCGCCCTGCCCAACCCGTTCAATTTCTTCGGGCTGTTCACGATCCAGAACAACCTGCTCGCGGCGTTCGGCCTCCTGCTGATGGCGTTCCTGCACATGCGCGACGAACCGGCGCCGAAGTGGCTCCCCGCGTTCCGCGGCAGCGTCGTGGCCTACCTCGCGGTCGTCGGCACGGTGTACGCGGTGCTGCTCGCACCGATCCAGAAGCCGGGCGACATCCTCGTGCCGTGGGCGAATGTGGTCATGCACACGGTCGCCCCCCTCGCGCTCGCGCTCGACTGGATCCTTGTCGCCGATCGCCCCGCTCTGCGCTGGCGCCGCATCTGGGTGGTGCTGCCGTACCCGGTCGTGTGGCTCACCGTCGTGCTGATCCGCGGCGCGACCGACGGCTGGGTGCCCTATCCCTTCCTCGAGCCCTCGAACGGGGCGGGCATGATCGCGATCGTCTGCGTCGGGATCTGCGTGGTGCTGCTTGCCGTGTACGCGCTGGTCACGCTGGTCAGCCGGCTGCGACTGATCCGCCCGACTACGCTGGGGGTGGATCGCATCGCCGATCCGCCAACCGCATCGACTGGTTCGACCGCCTCGACCGCGCAACACGAAGGGACCTCCGCATGACCCGCCGCATCCTGCTCGTGAACGGCCCGAACCTGAATCTGCTCGGCACGCGCGAACCCGAGATCTACGGCAGCGACACGCTCGACGATGTGGTGCGGCTCGCGGGCGGCACCGCCGCGGAGCTCGGGCTGGAACTGCGCGCCGTGCAGAGCAATCACGAGGGCGTGCTCATCGACGCGATCCACGCGGCTCGCGAGGACTGCGCGGGCATCATCATCAACCCCGGGGGCCTCACCCACACCTCCGTCGCGCTGCGCGATGCGCTCTCGGGCGTGGCGCTGCCCTTCGGGGAGATCCACCTCAGCAATGTGCACGCGCGCGAGGAGTTCCGCCGGCACTCGTATCTGTCGTCGATCGCGAGCTTCGTGATCACGGGCGCCGGCGCCCAGGGCTACGAGTTCGCGGTGCGCCGCATGGCGCGACTGCTGGCGTAGCGCGACTGCGAGCGTGGCGCGCCGGTTCGCCCAGCGCGCGATCCGCCGGAATCCGGTCAGGATCGAAGAAGTCGGATGTCGGAGCCTGACGCTACGCTTCTTCCATGGCCGCAGAGCAGACCGTTCCCGCAGACTCCCACGACACCATCCGCGTGCACGGCGCGCGCGAGAACAACCTGAAGAACATCTCCGTCGAGATTCCGAAGCGCCGTCTCACGGTGTTCACCGGCGTGTCCGGCTCGGGCAAGAGCTCGCTCGTGTTCGCCACCATCGCGGCCGAATCCCAGCGCCTCATCAACGAGACCTACTCCTCCTTCGTGCAGGGCTTCATGCCGCAGCTTCCGCGGCCCGATGTCGACGTGCTCGACGGCATCACGACGGCGATCATCGTCGATCAGCAGCGCATGGGCAGCGATCCTCGATCCACCGTCGGCACCGCGACCGATGCGAATGCGATGCTCCGCATCCTGTTCAGCCGTCTCGGCAGCCCGCACATCGGCGGGCCCCAGGCCTTCTCCTTCAACGTCGCCTCGGTGAGCGGAGCCGGGGCCATCACCGTCGAAGCTGGCGGCCGCACCGTCAAGGAGCGCCGCGAGTTCAGCATCACCGGCGGCATGTGCCCGAGATGCGAGGGGCGCGGGCAGATCTCGGACTTCGACCTCACGGCGCTCTACGACGACACGAAGACGCTGAACGACGGCGCGCTCCTCATTCCCGGGTACAGCATGGACGGCTGGTACGGGCGCATCTTCCGCGGGACGGGCTTCTTCGATGCCGACAAGCCGATCAGCAAGTTCACGAAGAAGGAGCTCGACGCGCTCCTCTACAAGGAGCCGACCAAGATCAAGGTCGACGGCATCAACGTCACCTACGAGGGGCTCATCCCGCGCATTCAGAAGTCGTTCCTGTCCAAGGATCGCGAGGCGATGCAGCCGCATATCCGCGCACTCGTGGATCGCGCGATCACCTTCGGCGTCTGCCCCGATTGCGGCGGCACGCGCCTGAACGAGACCGCCCGCTCGTCGAAGATCGACGGCACGAGCATCGCCGATGTGTGCGCGATGCAGATCAGCGAGCTCGCCGGCTGGCTCGCTGAGCTCGCGGACTCCCCGCGGGCGCGCGGTCTCGAGCCTCTGATCGCGAGCCTGCGCGACACCGTCGATTCCTTCGTCGAGATCGGGCTGGGGTACCTCAGTCTCGACCGCCCGGCGGGAACGCTCTCGGGCGGTGAAGCGCAGCGCACGAAGATGATCCGCCATCTCGGCTCGAGCCTCACCGACGTGACCTACGTGTTCGACGAGCCCACCGTCGGCCTGCACCCGCACGACATCCAGCGCATGAACGAGCTGCTGCTGAGGCTGCGCGACAAGGGCAACACGGTGCTCGTGGTGGAGCACAAGCCCGAGACGATCGCGATCGCCGACCACATCATCGACATCGGGCCGGGCGCCGGGCGCGCCGGCGGCGAGATCTGCTTCGAGGGAGACGTCGCCGGACTCCGCGCGAGCGGCACGATCACCGGCCGGCATCTCGACGACCGGGCCCGCGTGAAAGAGGCGGCGCGCGCCGCCTCGGGCGCGATCGAGGTGCGCGGGGCGAGCACGCACAATCTGAAGAGCGTCGACGTCGACATCCCGCTCGGAGTGCTCACCGTGGTCACCGGGGTCGCGGGTTCGGGGAAGAGCTCGCTGATCCACGGGTCGGTGTCGAAGCGCGAAGGAGTGGTGGCGGTGGATCAGTCGCCGATCAAGGGTCCCGCCGCTCGAATCCCGCCACGTACACCGGGATCCTCGACCCGGTGCGCACGGCGTTCGCGAAGGCGAACGGTGTGAAGCCGGCGCTGTTCAGCGCGAACAGCGAGGGAGCCTGCCCGGAGTGCAAGGGGGCGGGCGTGGTCACGACCGATCTCGGCATCATGGCGAGCGTCGAGAGCGTATGCGAGGTCTGCGAGGGCCGGCGCTTTCAGGACGACGTGCTCGAGTACCGTCTCGGCGGGAAGAACATCGTCGAGGTGCTCGCGCTGAACATGGAGGAGGCCCGCGACTTCTTCGCGCAAGCAGACTCCAAGGTGCCGAAGGCCGCGAAGATCCTGGAGCGCCTCGTCGATGTGGGACTCGGCTATCTCACCCTCGGACAGCCGCTCTCGACGCTCTCGGGCGGCGAGCGGCAGCGTCTGAAGCTCGCGATCGCGATGGCCGAGGAGGGCGGCGTGTACGTGCTCGACGAGCCGAGCACCGGGCTGCACCTGGCCGATGTCGACACACTGCTCGGGGTGCTCGATCGCCTCGTCGACTCGGGCAA
>JBDIAD010000104.1:0-5206 GCA_039812205.1 Leucobacter sp. | reverse complement strand
CGCATCATGAAGCGGTGCACCGAGATCAGCACGGGCGGCCCCGTCGTATGCGGCGTGCGAGAGACGCGCCAGCCGTCGGCGACGAGGCGCTGCTCGAGGGCGCGCGCGAGCACGCCCGCGCCGTGCAGCGTGATCGGCACGGGCCGCGGTGCCGCCGGCGCCCACGCCTCCGCGGCCGGCACGAGGACCGGCTCGAGCTCGACGAGCAGCCGTCCCCACTCGGAGCGGCGCAATTCGCCCCAGGGCGGGCCGTCGGGGTCGATCGAAAGCCCGGCGCGGAGCTCCTGCAAGAAGCGCTCGCCCGTGCGCGACGGATCCCGGATCCGCGCGATCGCCTGCTCGAATCCGAAGCGCAGGCGGCGGGGCGTCTCCCAGCACGCGGGGACATCGGGATTCAGCCGCAGCAATCGGTCGGGGAGTGACATGGATCCACCCTGCAGCACCTCGCACCCCGAGCGCGGGTTATGCACACCGCCTAGGGTGTGGGCGGCAGATCCGTGCCGTCGGAATCCCGATCGTCGGAATCCGTGCCGTCGGAATCCGGGCTGTCGAGCCCCTCGAGCCCGCTGTCGAGGATCTTCGCGAGCTCCAGGTCGAAGTCGTCCGGTTCGACGGCGGCGGGCTCCGAGCCGGCCAGGCCGAGCCGTTCGAGCAGGCGCGCCGGATGGTCGAGCTCCTCCGACGTGGGAAGCAGATCCGGATGCGCCCAGAGGCTGTCGCGCTGCTCGCGGCCCCCGCGCTCGGCGACCAGGCGCCACAGGGCCGCCGCCTCGCGCAGGCGGCGCGGCCTGAGCTCGAGGCCCGCGAGCGTGCTGAAGGCGTGCTCGGCCGGGCCCCCCGTCGCGCGCCGGCGTCGCACCATCTCGGAGATCGCCTCGGCCCCCGGCATGCGGCGCGTCGCCTCGGCCGTCACCGCGTCGACCCACCCCTCGACGAGTGCGAGCATCGTCTCGAGCCGATCGTGCGCCGCCTCCTGCGCCTCGGTCTTCGGCGGAATGAGGGCCCCGCTGGCAACGAGCTCCTTGATGCGCTCCGTGTCGCTCGGGTCGATGTCGCCCGCGAGATCCTGAATGCGATCGGTGTCGATGCTGATTCCACGCGCGTAATCGCTGATGGCCGTGAACATGTGCAGGCGCAGCCACTTCGCGTGCCGGAACAGTCGGGCGTGGGCCGTCTCGCGGACGGCGAGGTACAGCGTCACAGCCTCCGAATCCTGCTCGAGGCCGCGCGCGAACGCGGCGACGCCGCCGGGGACGAGGGATCCGCCCTCCCGTCCCGGGCCGGTGAACAGCGGGATGCCGATATCGCCACCCGCGATGACCTCCTGGGCGAGCTTGCCGATGACCTGCCCGAGCTGCGTCGCGAACAGGGTGCCGCCCACGCTGCGCAGCATCGGCAGGAAATTCCCTACCGAATCCGCGAACTCCTCGGGCAACTGCGTGGTGAGCGCGTCGACGAGGGACTGCGAGATCGATTCGGCCACCGGCTCCGCGAGGCTCACCCAGGTATCGACGGTCTGCTGCACCCACTCGATGCGCGAGATCGTGCGCGGCGCGTCCGAGGTGGCCGCGACATCGGTGATCTCGTCGAGCCACAGCCCTGCGACCGGGAAGGCGCGCAGCGCCGGTGCGGGGTCGGCATCGTCACCGGCCTGTCCGGCGATGTCGAGCGCGATGCGCCGGGTGATCGACCAGTCGATTCCCTCCTGCGGGTGGCGAGCGGCGTTCTGCAGAGATGCGAAGAGATTCCGCAGCGCCGCCGAGTCGCCCGTGAGACCGGCCGCGCGGGCGAAGCCCTCGGGGTCGAAGCCCTCCATCGAAGCGCCGTCGCCGAGGAGCTCGCGCAGCATCCGCTGCAGCTCGTTCAGCGACTCGTCGTCGCCGCCCGAGCCCTGCTGCTGTTCATCACTCATGAGTGCCCATCCTCCAGACCACGACCCATCCGTGTCATCAACGCTAGGGCACCGCGGTCAGATTCTGCTGCTAGATTATGGCCTCTCATGCGACTTCCGTTGCGCTCGCTGCGAACAGTCGGAGCCAGGTGGGACGGTGAGCGGATAGTGATCGGATGAAGAGGGAGCGGATGACGCACGAAGGCCCGATTCCGGTCGAGGCGCCGGTGCAGGCGCGAGCCGATCGCCGCAAAGTCCGCTGGGCGTACATCGTGCTCGGCATCGCCCTCATCTGGCTCCTCGCCGCGGTCACCCCCTCTCCCTACGCGCTCGAAAAACCGGGGCCGGTGGTCGATGCGCTCGGAACGGTCCGGGTCGCGGGCGATGATGTGCCGGTCGTCGCCATCGACGGAGTCCAGACGTTTCCCGCATCGGGTCACCTCAATGTGCTGAGCGTCTCGCTCTTCGGCACGCCCGACTCCCATGCGAGCTGGCTCGAGGTCGGCATCGCGCTCTTCGACCCGAGCACGCGGATCCTGCCCATCGACGAGGCCTTCCCCTCGGGCCTCACCTCGGCCGAGCGCACGCACGAATCCGCGCTCATGATGTCGCAATCGCAGTACCGAGCGGTCGCGGCCGCGCTGCACCGGCTCGACATCCCCGTGACGAGCCGGCTCTCGGTCGCGGGCGTGGTGGCCGGTGGGCCCGCCGACGGAGTGCTTCAGGCCGGCGATGTGCTGCGGGCGGTCGGGGGAGCGCAGACCCGCACCGTCGAGGAGCTGCGGGACGCCCTCGGCGCGAGCCTCGGAGTCGAGGACGCGGATCGGCCCATCGCGATCACCGTGCTGCGAGACGGCGCGGTGCAGCAGCTCTCGGTGACTCCGAGGCCGGCGGAGCCCGGAGGCCAGCCGCTTCTCGGGATCCAGGTCGTGCAGGAGTACGAGTTCCCCTTCGAGGTCGATCTGACTCTCGGCGACATCGGCGGGCCGAGCGCGGGACTGATCTTCGCGCTCGCCGTCTACGACGCGCTGACGCCGGGCGGCCTCGCCGGGGATCTCTCGATCAGCGGCACCGGAACCATCACCGCTGACGGCAGCGTCGGGCCCATCGGGGGGCTCGAGCAGAAGATGTGGGGCGCCTCCCGCGCCGGCACGGACCTCTTCCTCATGCCGCTCGGCAACTGCGCCGATGTGCCCGAATCGATTCCCGGGGGCATGCGCGTCGCGCCGGTGGAGACGCTCGACGAGGCGATCAGCGCCATCGAGTCCAAGACGCGGGGGGTGGATCCGCCCGGCCTCGAACGGTGCGAAGCCGCCGCGCATGCAGCCTCGGGCGGCTAGGCTGGAAACTACGCCGAAATTACTGGCCGATGGAGGGGTATCGACGTGACTGATCAGACCGCTGATCCGCAACCGGTTCGCAAGCGACGGATTTCACCGCTCGCCATCACGATCGCAGTGGTTGTGGTGCTGGTGCTGGCATTCCTCGCCTTCGCCTCGGTGGCCGCAGACGTGATGTGGTACGACCAGCTCGGATACCTGCCCGTGCTCACCACGCAGTGGTTCGCCGCCGCCGGAGTGTTCGCCGCGGGATTCATCGCGATGTCGGTGCCGGTGTTCCTCGCGATCGACATCGCGTACCGGACCCGGCCGGTCTACGCGCGCCTCACGGCGCAGCTCGACCGCTACCAGGAGCTCGTCGAACCGTTGCGCCGGGTTATGAAGTGGCTGATCCCCGGGGTCATCGGCCTGTTCGCGGGCTTCCTCGCGGCCTCGGGCTGGCAGCGCGTGCTCCTGTGGTGGTTCGCCGAGCCGACCGGCACGGCCGACCCCGAATTCGGGCTCGACGTGTCGTTCTACCTCTTCGACCTGCCCTTCTGGCAGGGCGTGGTCGCCTTCGTCTCGGCGGTGGCGCTGATCTGCCTCATCGCGGGCGTCGGCACGAGCTATCTCTACGGCGGCATCTCGGTCTCCGGCCGCGGCGTGCGAATCTCGAAGTCGACGCGCATCCAGGCCGCGATCCTCGCCTCGCTGTATCTGGCTCTGCAGGCCGTGAGCCTCTGGCTCGACCAGTACAAGGCGCTGACGAACACGGACGGGCTCTTCACGGGTGCGACCTACTCGGGTGCGCACGCCGAGATCCCCGGCAAGCAGATCCTCGCGGGGATTGCGGCACTGGTGGCGATCCTCTTCCTCATCACCTCGTTCACCGGCAAATGGCGCCTGCCCGTCATCGGAACCGCGCTACTGCTCGTATCGGCGCTGATCCTCGGGGTCGGGTATCCGTGGGCGGTGCAGCAGTTCCAGGTCGCCCCCGACGCGCGCCCGATGGAGCGCGACTACCTCGCGCGGAACATCCAGGCGACGCGCGCCGCCTATGACGTCGATCACACCGAGGTCGAACGATACGACGCGACCACCGACGCCGAGCCCGGGGCGCTGCGCAACGATGCCGTGACGACCGCGAACATCCGCATCATCGACCCCGAGGTCGTCTCGCCCACCTTCGCCCAGCTCGAGCAGACGCGCCAGTATTACATGTTCCCCTCGAGCCTCTCCGTCGATCGCTATCTGCTGAACGGGCAGGTCGAGGACACCGTCTCGGCCGTGCGCGAGATCGACCTCTCGGGTCAGACGAGCTGGTACAACAAGACGCTCGTGTACACGCACGGCTACGGCGTCGTCGCGGCCTACGGCAATCAGCGCTCGGCGAGCGGCGAACCGGTCTTCCTCGAGAGCGGCATGCCGACGAGCGGCGAGCTCAGCCCCTTCGAACCGCGCGTCTACTTCGGCCTGAACTCTCCCGAGTACTCGATCGTCGGAGGCCAGCGCGACAAGGCCATCGAGCTCGACTACCCGGCCGAGGACAATCCCGACCCGGAATCGGAGGACGCCACAGCCCCCAACGTCACCACCTTCGACGGCGACGGCGGCCCGGTGGTGAGCGGCCTCTTCGCGAAGCTCGTCTACGCGCTGAAGTTCCAGGACATGGAGATCCTGCTCTCCAACGCCGTGGTCGACGGCTCGCAGATCCTCTACGATCGCGACCCGCTGGATCGCGTGCGGAAGGTCGCGCCGTACCTCACGATCGATTCCTCGCCCTACGCCTCAGTCGTCGACGGCCAGGTCGTGTGGATCGTCGACGGATACACGACCTCCGCGGACTACCCGTACTCCGAGATGAGCGACTTCAACTCGCTCATCGCCGATGCCGACAACCCGCGGACGGATCCGCTCGCGAAGAACATCAACTACATCCGCAACTCGGTGAAGGCGACGGTGAACGCCTACGACGGCTCGGTGAAGCTGTACGCCT
>JBDIAD010000103.1:0-5281 GCA_039812205.1 Leucobacter sp. | reverse complement strand
CGGCTCGCGCGAGGAGTGACGCCGGGTCTCGTACTCGAAGCGATGTTTGCACAGACCGTCTCGGGCTCTCGCGCCCCGGGCGAGAGATGAAAGCGAGTCACCCCCGGTGAGCACCCGAAGTCCACGCCGCAGCCGCGGCGCAATCCTCCTCGCGCTCGCGACCGGCGCGGCACTGCTGGTGAGCGGCTGCTCGACCCTGTTCGAGCCGTTCGCCCCCGATGATCACTCGTCATCGGAGTCCGAGCCGAGCGAGATCGGGCCGTCGCGCATCTCGGGCGACGACTTCGAGACGCAGGAACCGCAGTGGGCGTCGTGCTATTCGGGCATGCAGTGCGCCGAGGTGTTCGCGCCGCTGGACTGGAACGATCGTTCGGGGGAGCGGATCACGCTGTCGCTCGTGAAGCAGCCCGCGAAGAGCGGCAAACCGCTCGGCACGATCTTCGTGAATCCGGGCGGGCCGGGGGCCTCGGGCTATGACTTCGTCGCCGAGAGCGTGAGCAGCGCGGCGGGTCGCGATCTGCAGGACGCCTTCGACATCGTCGGCTGGGACCCGCGCGGCGTGGGCAGATCGACCCCGGTGCGGTGCTTCAGCGACGCCGAGATGGATCAGTACCTCTTCGAACCGCATCCGTCCGATGCGCTTCAGGAGGGCAGTGAGGAGTGGCTCGCCGCCGTCGTCTCCGAAGCCGGGCAGTACGGCGACGCCTGTGTGCAGAAGACCGGCGACCTCATCGGGTTCGTCGACACGCACTCGACCGTGCTCGACCTCGATATGCTGCGCAGCGTCGTGCACGACGAGAAGCTCAACTACCTCGGCTACTCGTACGGCACCTACATCGGCGCCCGCTACGCCGACGCCTTCCCCGAGCGGGTCGGCAGGCTCGTGCTCGACGGCGCCATCGACCCGGGGGTCTCCGAGGCCGATGTGATCCGCGAGCAGACCAAGGGCTTCGAGGCGGCGTTGCGCAGCTATGTCGCCGATTGCCTCACGCGGAAGAACTGCCCGATGAACGGCAGCGTCGATGAGGCGATGGCGCAGTGGGGCACCCTGCTCGACCGCGTCGACGAGCAGCCTCTCGAGGGCTCCGACGGCCGCTCCTTCTCGTCGGGGACGATGCTCACGGCGATCATCACGCCGCTGTACGCGAAGTCGAACTGGCCGTATCTCGACGATCTGTTCTCATCGATCTCGAAGGGGGATCCCAGCATGGGGTTCCTGCTCGCCGATTTCTACTACAACCGCTCGAACGACGGCACGTATCTCGACAACTCGAACGAGGCGTTCACCGCCATCAACTGCCTGGACTACCCGAGCAGCGCGACCCCCGATCTCGTGGCGATGCGCGTGGAGGCCGACGAGCTCGCCGCCCTGGCTCCGACGATCGGGAAGTACCAGGGATACGGCGGCGCGTTCTGCGCCGGATGGCCCGCGGCGAGCGTCGAGGCGCGCGGCCCGGTGACGGCCGCCGGTGCCGACCCGATTCTCGTTATCGGCACGACCGGCGACCCGGCGACCCCCTACCAGTGGTCGGTTGCGCTCGCCGAGCAGCTCGAGAGCGGCGTCATGGTGTCGTTCAAGGGTGAGGGGCACACCGCGTACGGGAAGAGCAGCTGCGTGAACCGAGTGGTCGAGGAGTACTTCCTCAAGGGAAAGGTTCCCTCGGCGGACCCGATGTGCACGGAGTGATCTCTGCGGGGCCCGCGCGGTTTCCGCACTCACTGCGCTTTCGTCGAAGCAGGGATTCTGAGGCCGCGGGATCATGATAATGTTGATCTTCGTGCGCGAGATCCGATCTCGCCACGCCACCTTAGCTCAGGGGTAGAGCAGTTCCCTCGTAAAGAACAGGTCGTCGGTTCAAATCCGACAGGTGGCTCCATAACAGGCATTGGCCCTCGCCCACAAGGTGGGGGCTTTTGCCGTTTCAGCAACACGTGAATGACGCGCGACGTGCGGCACGGAGCGGGCTCATGAGGTCATTGTGCATCACCCCGAGGCGTGCAGCAGTCCGGGGAATTCCTCGGGCACGGGCTCGCCGGCCGCAAGAGCGGCGCGGCGCATGAACGTGAGGCCCGCGCGCAGCAGGTGCGCGCGCATCGCCTCGCCGGCGCGATCCGCATCCCCCGACTCGATCGCCTCCGCGATGGCGGCGTGCTGCTCCCAGGAGCTCGCCCGGAAGTTCGGGGTGCGCATGCTCAGCGTGCCCCACATCTGCACTGACGCATCGCGCAGCAACGCCGACAGTGAGACGATGCGCGCGTTGCCCGTCGCGCGGATGATCTCTGCGTGGAAGCTGCGATCCCACTCGCGGTAGGCGTCCATATTGGCCTCGGCGAGATAGTCGTCCATGCGCTGCATGTGCAGGGCGAGCGAGGCCACGATGCCGTGGGTGACGTTGCGCGCCGCCGCCATCGCCGCCGGCACCTCGAGCAGCATGCGCGACTCGTAGGTCAGCCGCACGCGCTCCGCCGTGAGGGGTTCGACGCTGAAGCCGCGGTTGCGGTCGATGCGCACGAGCCCGATGTCGGCCAGGCGCAGCACCGCCTCCCGCGCCGGGGTGCGCGAGATTCCGAGCTCGTCGGCGATCTGGTGGATCGAATACTGCTCGCCGGTACGGAAGCGGCCGTTGGCGATGCCGTTGCGCACCCACGAGTAGACGTGATCGGCCGCCGGACGGTCGGGGCGAGCCTCAGCGGTCATAGCTCGATGCTATCTACCCGCCGAGCATGCCGTGCGTGTGCGCCCACACCACGGCCTGAATGCGGTCGCGCACCCCGAGCTTCTGCAGAATGTTCGAGACGTGCGTCTTCACGGTCGCCTCGCCCAAGAAGAGTTCAGCCGCGATCTCGGAGTTCGACAGGCCCTGCGCCAGGTGCCGCATGACCTCGCGCTCGCGCTCCGTGAGTCCGCAGGCGGCGAATGCTTCGCGTGTGGCGGTCGGGGCCTGCGAGGCAGTCGGGGGTGGATCGGCGCTCACCGAAGCGCGGCTGCCCGGCACGGCGGAACTGCCGGCCCGGGCGTCAGTGTCGGGGGTGCCGCCGGACGCGCGAGCGTCGCCGGCCTCGGCGGTGGCCCCGCTCGCGGTGCGGTCGGCCGCGATCCGCTCGATCACCGCGCGTGTGACGTCGGGTCCGAGAAGCGCCTGCCCGGAGGCGAGCGTCCGCACCGCTTCGATGAGCTGCTCGGCGCGGCTCGTCTTGAGGAGGAAGCCGCTGACCCCGGCGGCGAGCGCCTCGAAGAGGTATGTCTCGTGTCCGAAGGTGGTGAGGATGAGGATGGCGGGTGCGGCAGTGGCCGCGGTACCGCTGCCGGTCTCCGCGAGGATCCGCCGGCTCGCCTCGATGCCCGTCATCACCGGCATCTCGACGTCCATGCAGATGACGTCGACGTCGAGTTCGCGCGCGAGGTCGACGGCCTCGGCGCCGTCCGCCGCTTCGCCGACCACCTCGAACTCGGGCTCGGAGTTCAGGATGACGCGGAGCCCCGCGCGCGCGAGCTGCTGATCGTCGACGAGCAGGATGCGGATCATGCGCGCGCCTCCTTCACGGGCGGCGCCGCGTCGCCCGCCGCGACGGCGCCCGCCACTGCGCCGCCCGACCCAGTGACCTCCGACCCCGCGACTTCCTGCCCCGTCGCGCTCGCCGCTCGGTGCGCAGCCGCTTCATGCGTCGGCATCGCGGCCAGCGGCACTGTCGCGCGAACGATGAAGCCGCCCTGCTCGCGCCGACCGGCGGTCACCGTGCCGCCGACGGCCCCGATCCGCTCCCGCATGCCGCGCAGCCCGAGACCGCTGCCGCGCGAGACGCCGAGCGTCTGACGCGTTCCGGTATCCCCAATCTCAACCTCGACCGCCTCGGCGAGATACCGCAGCCGCACCTCGGCCGTGGCCCCGCGACCGGCGTGCTTGCGCACATTGGTGAGCGCCTCCTGCACGACGCGGTACAGCGCCACGTCGATGAGCATCGGCAGCGGGCGGGCCTGTCCGGCGACGATGAGCAGCGCGGGCGTGCCGGCGCTCTGGGTGGCGGCGATGAGCGTCGACAGCTGCGCGATGCCGACGGTGCTGGCGCCGTTCGCCTCGGGCTCCGGGGTGCGCAGCGTGTGCAGCAGGCCGCGCAGCTCCTCGACAGTCGACTGCGCGCTCGTCTCGATGAGCTCGAGCGACGCGCGCGCCGTGGCGGGGTCGCCGGCGAGCGAGCGCCGAGCGGCCGCGGCCTGGATCCCCATCACCGAGACGTGGTGGGCGATGACGTCGTGCAGTTCCCGCGCGATCCCGATGCGATCGAGCGCGACCGCCTGCGCGGCACTGGTCTCGCGCTCGAGCTCCAGCTCGCGTCCACGGGCCGCCAGTTGCGCCTGCGCCCGCGCCGCCCGCCAGCTGCGCTCGCCGAAGAAGAAGGCTCCGCCGAAGTACATGAGATTCGTGATGATCTGGAGCACGGCGAACGTCGCGTACGCCGAGAAGATGCCCGAGCGCGGAATGCCCGGGAGCGCGGTGGAGTCCGCCGAGATCAGGAGCGTCACGAGCAGCCACAGGATCATCGCCGCCGTGATACCGATGCGTGACCACACGGAGAGCGCACGATGCTGCTCCCATGCGCCCACCGTGTAGATCGCGAGGAACAGGCAGATGTTCACGATCAGGATCTCGGGCACCCCGAACTGTCCGCTGATCATGAACCCGATCGCCACGACGATCGCCACCGGAACAGGGTAGATGCGCCGCACGGCGAGCGGCAGCGTGCAGAGCGCGAGCGCCAGGATCCACACCCAGATCTCGGGCGCCTCGGTGAACAGCGTCGTGCGGAAGTACAGCAGCGACGTCGTCGTCGCCGCGAAGGCGAGCGCGATGGCAAGAAGTGCATCTGCGCGCAGCGCGGCGGCATCGGGGCGCGGTCTCGTCCAGGCAGATGCGCTCATGGCCACAAGCGTATCGAGGCGACTTCGGAGCCGCCTCCGTCTCGTGGGGGAGAAAGGGAGCTGGATCGACGACATTTCCGCCGCGCGGGGGATGCTCGCGGGCGGCGCGGCTTTCTAGGCTGGAGTCACGGAATACGAACCACGAGCCATGACTCGCGCGGCTCAAGCCGGCACGAGAGGAACAGCATGATCGAGATCGAGGGGGTCTCCCGGAGCTTCGGGGCCCGCCGGGTGCTCAACGAAGTGACCTTCAACGTCGAGGACGGTCGGATGACCGGTTTCGTCGGGGGCAACGGCGCCGGCAAGACGACGACGATGCGGATCATCCTGGGGGTGCTCGCCGCGCACTCGGGCGAGGTCCGC
>JBDIAD010000102.1:0-5347 GCA_039812205.1 Leucobacter sp. | reverse complement strand
GCCCCGGCGGGCGGCGGTTTCCCCGCGCCGGGCGCACCCGTGACGCCGGGGGCCGGCGGCTTCGCCGCGACCGGTACTCCGGCGACACCCGCCGCGCCGTCCCTCTTCGCCCCTTCGTCGTTCGGGGGAGGATTGAGCGGCCCGCAGTCGCCGCCGGCGGCCGCGGGGAGGATGCCGTGGGATCCGCCGTCGAGTCCGGCTTCGGCGGTACCGACCCCGGCCGCGCCGGGCTCCGGACCGGTCGGCCCGATCCACCCCGTCATCGGTGCGACCCCTCCCGCCCCATCGAGCCCCTTCGCCGCGGAGACCGAGGCCGAATACGCCCGCCTTGCGAACGAGGCCTTCCTGGCGCCCCCGGCCACCCCGCTCGGACAGGGGCCGTCCGCGGAGCCGTTCTCGTGGACGGCCGCGTCGCAGAGCGTGGAACCGGATCCCGTGCCGCCGATCCCGGCCCCGCCGATGCACCCGATCTCGGCGGCCGCCGCCCCACGGATCAGCCCGAGGGAGCCCGAGCGACCGGCGACCCCGCCGATCCTCCCGGCGAACTCCGTTCCCGCGTCCGCGCCCATCGTGTCGACGGCGTCGGCGGAGGCGCCCATGCCGCTGCCCCCGGGGGAGGAGACCCGGACCAGCGCCGTCGAGCAGGGCGCCGCGGCTCCGCGCTCGGCCGGGCAGTCGTGCTCGGGCATCACCGCCAACTACAATCCGCTGCCGCCCGTGCCGCGCTCCGATGACGATGAATTCGATCGCACGGTGGTGGTCCGGCGCCCTTCATCGACCGGGTGGGAGGTGGTGCTCCCGGACGGCGAGGGGCTCGCGCTCGCCGCGGACACCATCGTCGGTCGCCGCCCGGAGGCGAGCGACGGGGCGACTGCGCTGCAGATCCCCGATCCCACGCGAACGCTGTCGAAGGTGCACGCTCGATTCAGGTTCGCCGACGACCGGTGGACGATCGAGGATCTCGGATCCACCAATGGCGTATACCTCATCGATGCGAGCGGGGCCGAGCGAGAGGTGCCGCCCGGCGCGCCGCAGCCCGTCGGCGAACGACTCCTCCTGGGCACGCTCGAGGTGCGGCTGCGCAGGACGGACGGAACGCGTTGAGCATGGCATCTTCCAAGCGGAGGGAACCGGTGCTCCGCATCGCCGCCCGCACCGACGTGGGATTGAAGCGACGCGTGAACGAGGACGCCCTGCTCGCCGTCGATCCCTGCTTCCTCGTCGCCGACGGCATGGGCGGGCACGATTCGGGGGATCGCGCGAGCCGGGCGGCGATCGCCGAGTTCGGCGAGGCGTTCACCAAGCCGGGCAGCGCCACGCTCGAGCAGATCGACGACAGCCTCGGCGGGGCGCGCGCCGCGGTGCACGCCATCTCCTCGGAGAGCAGTCGCGGCGCGGGCTGCACTCTCACCGGAGTGATCCGCACCGTCCACGAGGAAGAACCGTACTGGTACGTGCTCAACATCGGGGATTCGCGCGTCTACCTGCTGCGCGACGGCCAGCTCGCCCAGCTCACCCACGATCATTCGCTGCGCGCCGAACTGGAGGCGGTGACCGCGCCCGAGGCAGAGCTCGCGCCTCGGAACGTGATCACGCGCGCGCTCGGTTCCGAGGATGACCGGCACGACGCGTGGCTGCTCCCCGTCGAGAACGGCACGCGGCTCCTGATCTGCTCGGACGGGCTCACGAACGAGGTGAGCGACGAGCTCATCGCCGAGGTGCTGTCGACGAACGCCGACACCGAGAGCGCGGCGGAGGAGCTCCTGCAGCTCGCGTGCCACGCCGGCGGGCGTGACAACATCACCCTGGTGATCGTTGACGTGGTCTCGGGAGGGGCGCGCCTCGTACCGCCGCCGGACGACCCGATCTACGACACGCTCGAGCGCACGAAGCCGGGGCGCAGGTGAGCACGGGGCGGCCGGTGCGCGAAACCGGGGCGCCCACGGAGGCGCAGCGGCCGGTCGACGACGAGACGATCGTGCGCGCGAGGCCCGCAGACGATGTTGGCGACGTGGGCGATGAGACGATCGTCCGCGCGAAGCCGCTAGACGACGAGACGATCGTGCGCCCGCGAGAGGCGAACGATGAGGCGATCGACGAGACGATCGTGCGTCCGAGGCCCGGAGCCTCGGACGACACTGCGCCGCGCGGCAGAAAAGAATCGCGCAGACAGCGCCGCATGCGGCTCGAGCAGGAGACCGCAGCGGCGTCCGGATCGTCGGCCTCGGCGAGCGCCTCTGGATTGTCGGCCTCGGCGAGCGCCTCGGTCGCAATGCCCGTGGACGATCCCGAGGCCGGTCGCAGCTGGACCGCTCGCCGGCAGCAGGGCATGGATCCCGATCGTCGCATCGCGCCCGTACCGGGCACGGCGCCGTGGGATGTCGAGCCGCGACCCGAGCGCGGCGTGCGCCAGGGGGCGCCGGTCGTCTACGGCACGAGATCTGAGCATGTCGGTGAATCCCTGCTCGGAGCCGATGCGGTGCACCGGGAGATCGGGGCGGCCCCGCCCGCACGGAGCGTTCAGGTGCGCCCGGATCGCGGAGCGCTTCCCTCGCTCGACAGGCGCGCGCGCCGGGGGCGTATCACGACGCTGGTCGTCGGCTGTGCCGTGCTCGTCGTCTCGGCGACGGGTCTCTGGGTGATCGCCGCTTTTGCCTTCGGCTAGGCGTGACGGCGCGACCTATTGCTCATCCCAGGCGGGCGGGTAGCTCAGTCCGAGGTGGTCGCGCAGCGTATCGCCCTCGTACTCCTCGCGGAAATAGCCGCGGCTCTGCAGCTCGGGGACGAGCTTCTGGAAGATCGGCAGCTGGCCGCGCTCGTTATTGGCGGGCGGGTTGAAGTTGAAGCCGCTGCAGGCTCCGGCCTCGAACCACTCGACCATGACATCCGCGACCTTGCTCGGCGTACCGACCACCGAAAGATGAGGCCCGGCGGTTCCTCGCCCCATGACGCGCAGGAGATCGCGGAGCGTGCCTCCGAGTTCGAGCGCGCGCTTGCGGATATTGCCGCCGTGCGCATGCTTGGGAACCTCCGGTGCGTCCCACCGCTCTGCAGGGATCTCGTCGTCCCAGTCGATTCCGGTGAGGTCGATCTTCGTCGAGGACACCAGTCGAGCCTTCTGAGTCTCGAGATCGGTCATCGATGACAGGTAGTCCGCCCATTCCTCCGCGTCTTTCTGCGTCTCCCCGAGGATCGGCGCGATGCCGGGAAGAACCTTCAGACTGTTCACCGGTCGCCCGGCCTCCCGCAGCAGCTTCTCGTACATCTTCATATAGGCGATCGACTCGTTCATGTCGTTCTGCACGGCGTAGATCGCGTCGGCGTACTTGATGCCGAACGCCATACCCGCCTCGGATTGCCCGGCTTGGAAGAGCACCGGGCGCCCCTGCGGGGAGCGCGGCATGTTCAGCGGACCCTTCGACGAGAAGTACTCGCCCGTGAAATCGATGGCGTGGAGTTTTGCCGGATCCACCCAAATACCGTTCGCGCGATCCACGACGACCGCGTCGCGAGACCAGGAGTCCCAGAGTCCGAGGCAGATCTCGAGGAATTCATCCGCCATCGCGTACCGGATCGGGCTCGGCGGGAAGTCCTCGGGCGAGTAGCCGAAGTTCTCCATTCCGCGGGAGGAGGTCACGATGTTCCAGCCCGCGCGGCCGTTGCTGAGATGATCGATGCCCGTCATCATCCGGGCGATCTGGTACGGGTAGGAGAACGTCGAGGAGATCGTTCCCGAGAGGCCGATCTTCTTCGTCGTCACCGCGAGCGCGGCCATGGTGGTCACCGGCTCATGCGGACCGGAAGGACGCAGATCCTGCTCCAGGAGCGAGTCGGCGGTGTTCATATCGCCGAAGAAGATCGAGTCGAGTTTGGCGTCCTCCGCGTACTGCACGAGATCGTGCACGAGGTCGAATCGCTGGCCGAGCTCCTCGGCGCGACTATCCGGGAGCCGCCAGGAGTTGGCATGCCTGCCTCCCGGTGTGATGAAGGAGGTGAGGACCATGTGCTTGGGGTTCTTAGGTGCGTCAAGTGCCATCGTGCATTCGCCTTTCGAGCGCCGTTGCTCATACCGAATTCAGAACGTCAGCGCCGAGGGCGGCCTGCGACACGATCGTGGCAGTCCTTCACGATGCCTCCGACTAGCATGCTACATACGTCGATCGAGGATATCGATGAGTCGTATCTACGAAGTTGCGCCCGCACTCTTGCGTACCCCTCACAAACGATGGCGGAAATTCAACCCGTCCGGCTCCAGTCTCGCGCTGGTTCAGGAAATTTCGGTCAGTTTTCCGCGCCGTTGACAGACTCGGACCCCCAGTGGCATGCTAAGCCGCAAACCTGTGCTGCCGGGCGATGCCGTCACGGCTGAACGGGGATCCGGCGAGGCGCCCCTTCATCCCGTCGCGAGAAGAGCGTCCGGGAACGTCATCCCGTGCGGCAACGAGAACGTTATCCAGTCACATCACTCAACGAGGAGAAAACAATGGCTTCAACGAAGAAGCATGCACGATCGCTCCGACGATGGCAGGCGGGGGCGGCGATCGCGGCTCTTGCCCTCACCGGCTGCTCATCGGGCGCCGGCGGAGGCGACGGCGACGAGGCCGGAGGGGGAGGCACTATCGTCTTCCAGCTGGGCAGCGATCCCAGCATCGTGAATCCTGCGCTCACCACCGGTTTCGCAGATCAGCAGCTCGGCTGCGTGATCTACGAGGGACTGACCAAGATCCAAGAGGGAGGGACTCCTGTGCCGAACCTCGCGGAGAGCTGGGAGATCTCGGACGACGGGCTCGAGTACACCTTCCATCTCGTCGAGGCCAATTGGCACGACGGCGAACCGCTCACCTCCGAGGACGTGAAGTTCACCTACGAGAATCTCTCACCGAAGTACGGTCCCAAATGGGGTGATGCATCCAAGGTCTTCGCAGAGGTGCTGACACCTGACCCCCGGACTGCGGTGGTGAGGCTGTCCGAACCCTTCGCCCCGTTCCTCATGCTGACCGCGTGCGGGCAGAACGGTGCGATCCTGCCCCAGCACATCTGGGAGGGCATCGACCCCCAGTCGCAGGAGGCGAAAGAGGTGACGCCGGTCGGAACCGGGCCCTTCACCTGGGGCGAAGCGGTTCCCGGCCAGAGCTATACCTTCGAACGCAATGCGGATTACTGGCGCCCCGGCCTTCCGAAGGCCGACAGGCTCGTCGGGCAGATCATCGTCGACAGCGCTTCGATGGTCTCGGCGATCAAGGCGGGCGAGATCGACTACATCAACACGCTGGGAGCCAATGCGTCGCAGCAGCTCCAGGGCGTCGAAGGCGTCGAGGTGGAAGAGGCGGACATCGGTACGGCCACG
>JBDIAD010000101.1:0-5511 GCA_039812205.1 Leucobacter sp. | reverse complement strand
CAGGCCTTCTGCGCGGGGGTCTCGGCGGAGCCCGCGGCCGGCTGCGCCTCCGACCGGGCGGCCGCCCCACCGCGCCCCAGATGCCACGCGTGCGTGATCGCGAGCGCAAGGGCATCCGCAGCATCGGCGGGCTTCGGCGGGGCGCCGAGCTTCAGCAGCCGCGTGACCATGGTCGTGACCTGCGACTTGTCGGCGCTGCCGTAGCCGGTGACCTGCGCCTTCACCTCGTTCGGGGTGTAGAGCGCGACCGGGATGCCGCGGGTCTCGGCGAGGTACATCACGACGCCGCTGATCTGGGCGACGCCCATCACGCTCGCCACATTGTCCTGTGCGAACACGCGCTCGAGCGCCACCGCAGCGGGCTTCTCGCCGTCGAGCAGGCGCTCGATCGCGGAGCCCACCTGCCGAATGCGCTCGGGCGTGCTCGCATCGCTCGGGCTGCGCAGCACCTCGACATGCTCGAACTGCACGCTTCGCCCGGCGCCGGCGGTGATGATGCCGATGCCGCACCGGGTCAAACCAGGATCGATCCCAACAATGCGCACGATACGACGTTACTCGACCCAGTACCCACCCGCGACCGAACACGGCCGCGGCGCATATGGCGTCGCCCGACTACTCGTCGTTCGCCAGCTCCGCCTGCACCTCGGGGCTCAGGTCGAAATTGGAGAACACGTTCTGCACGTCGTCGCTGTCCTCGAGCGCGTCGATGATGCGGAACACCTTCCGGGCCGTCGCGGCATCGATCTCCACCTTGAGGCTCGGCACGAACTCGGCATCGGCCGAGTCGTAATCGATTCCCGCATCGACGAGCGCGGTGCGCGCGGCCACCAGCTCGGACGCATCGGTGATGACCTCGAACGACTCGCCGTTGGGGGTCGTGTTCACCTCTTCGGCTCCGGCCTCGAGCACCGCGGTGAGCACATCGTCCTCGGTGGTGCCCTCGCTCGGGACGACGATGACGCCCTTGCGTGCGAAGTTGTACGCGACGCTTCCGGGGTCGGCGAGGGATCCGCCGTTCCGGCTGAGCGCGGTGCGCACCTCGGCCGCGGCGCGGTTCTTGTTGTCGGTGAGGCACTCGATCATGAGGGCCACGCCGCTCGGGCCGTACCCTTCGTACATGATCGTCGTGTACTCGACCGCATCGCCGTCGATCCCGGCGCCGCGCTTGATCGCCCGCTCGATGTTGTCACCGGGGACCGAGTTCTTCTTCGCCTTCTGAACGGCGTCGACCAGGGTCGGGTTTCCCGCCAGATCCGCGCCGCCGATGCGCGCCGCGACCTCGATGCCCTTGATGTACTTCGCGAAGGCCTTGGCACGACGCGAATCGATGATGGCCTTCTTATGCTTCGTAGTTGCCCACTTGGAGTGACCAGACACGTCAATTTCCTTTACTTCAGAACCGCTGCTTCCAATCTATCTGCGCGAGCGCGACTAGTGGTCGGGCCAGCCGGTCGAGAGGAGCTCGCGGATGCTTCCCAGCAGCTGCGGCATGGACTTGGTCTGCGCGATGATCGGAAAGAAGTTCGCGTCCGACTGCCATCTCGGGACGACGTGCTGGTGCAGATGGGCGGCGATTCCGGCGCCCGCCACCTGCCCCTGGTTCATCCCGATATTGAAGCCGTGGCAGTGCATCATCTCGCGCGTCACCCGCATGGCGGTCTGCGTGAGCTCGGCGATCTCGGTCGATTCCTCGGGGGTGATCTCGTCGTAACCGGCTACATGCCGGTACGGGCATACGAGCAGGTGACCGTTGTTGTACGGGTACAGGTTCAGGATCACGTAGGCGTGCTCGCCGCGGTGGACGATGAGCGACTGCTCGTCGGGCAGCTGCGGGGCGCGGCAGAACGGGCAGTCGTCGGCCCCCGGCTGATGCGCGTCGGCCACGTAGACGAGGCGATGCGGGGTCCAGAGGCGCTCGAGCCCGTCGGGATCCCCCACCAGAGCGCTCTCCTCGGGCAGCTCGGCCCGCACCCCGTCTATTCCGTCCATGCCGTGTTCACCTGCTCCCGCTGCGCGATCGCGCGCGCGACCCGCTCGACCGCTTCATCGACCGGCACGCCGTTGAGCTGCGTCCCGTCGCGGAACCGGAAGCTCACGGCTCCGGCGGAACGATCCTCTTCGCCCGCGATGAGCTGGAACGGCACCTTCTCCTTGGTGTGCGTACGGATCTTCTTCGGCATGCGATCATCGCTGTGATCGACCTCCGCGCGCACTCCCCGCTCCCGCAGCTTCGCGATGATGGTATCGAGGTAGGGCCCGTACTCCTCGGCGACAGGGATGCCCACGACCTGCACCGGAGCGAGCCAGACGGGGAACGCCCCCGCGTAGTGCTCGAGCAGGATTGCGAAGAAGCGCTCGATGGAGCCCAGCAGTGCGCGGTGGATCATCACCGGCTGCTTCCTCGTGCCGTCCGCCGCGGCGTACTCGAGCTCGAAGAGCGCCGGCTGATTGAAGTCGAGCTGGACGGTGCTGAGCTGCCAGGTCCGCCCGATCGCGTCGCGGGCCTGAACGGAGATCTTCGGTCCGTAGAACGCCGCTCCCCCGGGATCCGCGACGAGCTCGAGCCCGGATTCCTCGCCGACCTGACGCAGCGTCTCGGTGGCGACCTCCCACTGCTCATCGGTGCCGACAGATTTCTCGGGGTCGCGCGTCGAGAGCTCGAGGTAGAAATCGTCCAGGCCGTAGGCGCGCAGGGTGGCGAATACGAAATCGAGCTGCCGCTTGATCTCGCCCTTCACCTGCTCGTCCGTGACGTAGATATGCGCGTCGTCCTGGGTGAGGCCGCGCACGCGGGTGAGACCGGAGAGCGTGCCGCTCTTCTCGTAGCGGTAGACCGTGCCGAACTCGGCGAGGCGCAGCGGCAGCTCGCGGTAGCTGCGCGCACGCGCACGGAAGATGAGGTTGTGGAACGGGCAGTTCATGGGCTTCAGGTAGTAGTCCTGCCCCTGCCGGGTGACATTGCCCTCTGCGTCGACGACCTCGTCGAGGTGCATCGCGGGGAACATCCCCTCCCGATACCAGTTGAGATGCTGGCTGGTCTCGAAGAGGGCGCCCTTCGTGATGTGCGGGCTGTTCACCAGTTCGTAGCCGTTGCGCAGCAGCTCTGAGCGCATGAACGTCTCGATCTCATGGCGGATGATCCCGCCCTTGGGATGGAAGACCGCGAGACCCGACCCGATCTCGTCGGGGAAGCTGAAGAGGTCGAGCTCGACGCCGAGCTTGCGGTGGTCGCGCTTCGCGGCCTCCTCCAGGCGGGTCTGGTACTCGCGCAGCTCCTCCTTCGTGGGCCACGCGGTGCCGTAGATGCGCTGCAGCATCGGGTTCTTCTCGCTGCCGCGCCAATACGCGCCGGCGCTGCGGGTGAGCCCCCAGCCGTTGCCGATGAGCCGCGTGTTCGGCAGATGCGGGCCGCGGCACAGATCCTTCCAGGCGACCTGGCCGGTCTTCGGATCGACGTTGTCGTAGATCGTGAGCTCGGCGCCGCCGACCTCGACGCTCTCATTGTCGCTGCCCTGATCCGCTCCCCCCTTGAGGCCGATCAGCTCGAGCTTGTACGGCTCGGCCGCGAGCTCCTCCCGCGCCTCCGCATCGGTCACGACGCGTCGCACGAAGCGCTGCCCCTGCTTCACGATCCGCTGCATCTCCGCGGAGATCGCCTTCAGATCTTCGGCGGTGAACGCCTCGGCGGGATCGAAGTCGTAGTAGAAGCCATCGGTGATCGGCGGTCCGATGCCGAGCTTCGCCTCGGGATTGATCCGCTGCACCGCCTGCGCGAGCACATGCGCCGTCGAGTGGCGCAGGATGCTGAGTCCGTCGGGGCTCTGGATCGTGACGGGTTCGACCGTGTCGGTCTCTGCCACCGGTGTCGCGAGATCCCGCAACTCGCCGTTGACACGCATCGCGACGACACTGCGGTCGGCGAACAGGCTGAAACCATCTGCCACGATTTGGGCTCCTCACAGACTCGAAGACTCACCAATCCTACCGGTCGCCCGCAGGGTCGCTGATCGTGCCCGGCCGCGTCGCGCGAGCCGCCGCGCTCGCGACGCCAGGCGCGGAACGAGCCGCGCGCCTGGGTGCGCGCGCCCGCCCCTACGCAGCGGCGAGTGTACTGGCGTCGATCACGAAGCGGTACCGCACGTCCGACTGCAGCACGCGGTCGTACGCCTCGTTGATCCGGTCGGCGGGGATCACCTCGACATCGGCGCCGATGCCGTGCTCGCCGCAGAAATCGAGCATCTCCTGCGTCTGCTGAATGCCGCCGATCGATGAGGCGGCGTAGGAGCGGCGACCGCGCATGAGATTGCTCGCGAGGATGGGCGTGGGATCGGGCGAGATGCCGACGCTCACGAGCGTCCCGTTCACGGCGAGCAGACCCAGCATCGCGTTCAGGTCGACATTCGCGCTGACCGTGTTCACGATGAGATCGAAGGTATCGGCGAGCGCGGCGAACGTGTCGGGATCGCTGGTGGCGAAGTAGTGATCCGCGCCCAGGCGCCTGCCGTCCTCCTGCTTCTTCAGCGACTGCGAGAGCACCGTGACCTCGGCGCCCATCGCGTGCGCGATCTTCACCGCCATGTGCCCGAGGCCTCCGAGGCCGATCACCGCGACCTTCGAGCCGGGGCCGACCTTCCAGTGCGCGAGCGGCGAGTACGTCGTGATTCCGGCGCACAGCAGCGGAGCCGCCTCGTCGAGGTCGATGCTGTCGGGGATGCGCAGAGCGAAGCGCGCGTCGACCACGATGTGGCTCGAGTACCCGCCCTGGGTGACGGTGCCGTCGCGATCCACGGCTCCGTACGTGCCGATCGCCCCGTTCACGCAGTACTGGTCATCGCCCGCGGCGCAGTTCTTGCATTCGCCGCACGAGTTCACCATGCAGCCCACTCCGACGCGATCGCCGATCTGATGCGTGGTCACATCGGCCCCGAGCGCCGTCACGATGCCGGCGATCTCATGACCCACGACGAGGGGGTACGGCTTCGGCCCCCACTCCCCGCGCACCGTGTGGATGTCGGAGTGGCAGATTCCCGAGAACTTGATCTCGATCAGCACGTCGTTCGCGCCCAGGTCCCGCCGCTCGATCGTGATCGGAACCAGCGGCTCGCCCTCGGCGGGGGCGGCATAGGCGTTCACGTTGTCGAGTCGTGCGTTCATAGAGGTCTCCTCTGGCCGATTGAGCACAGGTAGTCTATTGCGTCACGAGCACGCTCGGGGAAGAAATTTCACCCCCGAAGCCGCCCGCGATCGACGATCCCCCTTGACCCCTCCGTACGGCTACTTCGCGCCGGGGACGATCACGAGCTTGCCGCGGGTATGGCGGGTCGCACTCGCGCGGAAGGCGTCCGCGACCTGCTCGAGGCCGTAGCTTCCCGCGATGTCGACGCGCAGCTCACCTGCCGCGGCCAGCGCGCCCAGTCGCGCGGGCTCGGAGCCCTCCGGGCGTACCCACACGCTCCGTCCGCCGTGATCCAGGACGGCGCGATCCGCAATCCAGACGTGCGGCCCCCC
>JBDIAD010000100.1:0-5538 GCA_039812205.1 Leucobacter sp. | reverse complement strand
GAGAGCAGCAAGGTCTACCACCTGTCGGCGGCGTTCCCGTCGGCGTGCGGCAAGACGAATCTCGCGATGCTGCAGCCGACCATCCCGGGCTGGAAGGTCGAGACCATCGGCGACGACATCGCCTGGCTCCGTCCCGGCCCCGACGGGCGCCTCTACGCGATCAACCCCGAGGCCGGCTTCTTCGGCGTCGCCCCGGGCACCGGCAAGTCGACGAACCCCGTCGCCATGGACACCATGTGGGGCAACACGATCTTCACGAATGTCGCGCTGACCGATGAGGGCGACGTGTGGTGGGAGGGCATGACCGACGAGGTGCCCGCTCACCTGATCGACTGGCAGGGCAACGACTGGACTCCCGAGTCCGGCAGGCCGTCGGCGCACCCGAACTCCCGCTTCACGGTGCCGATCCAGCAGACCCCGACGCTCGCGGCCGACTGGTTCGAGCAGGACGGCGTCGCCCTGGACGCGATCCTCTTCGGCGGGCGTCGCGCCACGAACGTGCCGCTCGTCGCGCAGTCGCGCTCGTGGCAGCACGGCGTCTTCGTCGGCGCGACCGTGTCGTCAGAGACCACCGCCGCCCAGGAGGGCGCCGTCGGCGAGCTGCGCCGCGATCCCTTCGCCATGCTTCCGTTCTGCGGATACAACATGGCCGACTACTGGGGGCACTGGCTCGAGATGGGCGAGAAGCTCGGCGACAAGGCCCCGAAGATCTTCCAGGTCAACTGGTTCCGCAAGGGCGCCGGCGGGCGCTTCCTGTGGCCGGGCTTCGGCGACAACTCGCGCGTGATCGACTGGGTGATCCGCCGTGTGGAGGGCGAGCACGAGGGTCGTGAGACCACCGTCGGAACCGTTCCCGCCGAGGGCGAGCTGAACCTCGACGGCATCGAGGAAGTGAACGCCGACCTCGAGGAGCTCTTCACGATCGACCCGAAGTCGTGGCTCGAGGAGTGCGAGATGACCGAAGAGTACTTCGCCCGGTTCGGCGACCGCCTCCCCGCGGCGCTGCGCACCGAGCTCGAGGGGCTGAAGGAGCGCCTGAGCGCCTGAGCGCCGAGCATTTCGATAGTGTGAACCCCGTCGCCCGATCTCGGGCGACGGGGTTCCCGCGTTTCCCCCCATAGCCCAACCGGCAGAGGCAGCCGACTTAAAATCGGCACAGTCTGGGTTCGAATCCCAGTGGGGGGACGGGCCGGCCCGTGGAAGCCGTGGGGCGGCCGCCCTGTCTGCACTCAGGCTTCTTCAGGTGTGAAAAGATACGCTATTTCCCATGAATGGTGGATTGATCGCAATCATTGCGGTAGTGGCTGTCGTACTGATTCTCGCGATCTACGTCTGGGCGACGTACAACTCGCTCGTCACGCTGCGCGTGCGCGTCGACGAGGCCTGGAGCGACATCACGGTCCAGCTGAAGCGCCGAGCCGATCTGATCCCGAATCTCGTCGAGACGGTGAAGGGGTACGCCGAGCACGAGCGCGGCGTCTTCGAAGCCGTCACCGCAGCCCGCGCGGAGACGATCTCGGCGCAGACGCCCGGCGAGGCCTCCGTGGCGGAGGGGCATATGCAGCAGGCGCTGAAGAGCATCTTCGCGGTGGCCGAGGCGTATCCGCAGCTGCAGGCCAGCCAGAACTTCCTGCACCTGCAGGGCGAGCTCGTCGACACCGAGAACAAGATCCAGGCGGCGCGCCGCTTCTACAACGGCGGGGTTCGCGAGTTCAACACCAAGATCCAGCTGTTCCCCAACAACCTCTTCGCGCGAGGCATGGGCTTCCGCGAGCGCGAGTTCTTCGAGGTCGAGGACGTCGCGGCGATCGCGGAACCGCCGCGCATCGAGTTCTAACCGGAGGCTTCCGTGTACCGCGCGATCCGGCGCAACAAGGTCAACAGCGTGCTCATCGTCGCGCTGTTCCTCGGGATCATCGGCGCGCTCGGATGGCTCGCGGCGCTGATCTACAACTCGTGGATCATCGTGCTCTGGGTGGTCGGCTTCGCGGCCGTCTACGCGCTGATCCAGTATTTCGCCGCGAGCAGGCAGGCGATCGCGATGAGCGGCGCGGTCCGCATCGGGCTCGCCGACAATCCGCGCCTCTACCGCATCGTCGAGAACCTCTCGATCACCACCGGCACGCCGATGCCCGAGGTGTACATCGTGAACGACCCGGCGCCGAACGCCTTCGCCACCGGTCGAGATCCGAGTCGCGCGATCGTCGCGGCGACGACGGGGCTGCTCGACATGATGAGCGACGCGGAGCTGGAGGGCGTCATGGCCCACGAGCTCGGGCACGTGCGCAACTACGACATCCGCGTCTCGATGATCGTGTACGGGCTCACCGTCGCCGTCGGCATGATCGCGGACGTGCTGATCCGCATCGCCTTCTTCGGCAGGAACAACAACAATCCGATCGTGATGGTCTTCGGCCTGGTCGCGATGCTGGTCGCCCCGCTGGTCGCGAGCCTCGTGCAGCTCGCCGTATCGCGGCAGCGCGAGTACCTCGCCGACGCGACCGGGGCGCTCACCACGCGCCACCCGGAGGCGCTCGCGAGCGCGCTGCACAAGCTCTCGATGTACGGGCGGCCGATGCAGCGCCAGAGCAGCTCGATGGCTCATCTGTGGATCGCCAACCCGCTGAAGCCGGGCATGATGCAGCGACTGTTCTCGACCCATCCACCGATCGCCGATCGCATTCGGCGGCTCCTGGAGATCGGCGGCCGCTTCTAAGGCGCCGCCCCGGGTGTCATTAGCCACCCTAAAAAGGGCGTAGGGTTGTCTCAAGACCCGAGGAGGTGCCGCCGCGTGAGCACGATGTTCCGATCGCTGTCGATTCGCAACTACCGAATCTGGTTCATCGGGGCGCTCATCTCGAACGTCGGCGGCTGGATGCAGGCCACGGCGCAGGACTGGGTCGTGCTCACCGAGCTCACCGACAACGATGCGACGGCCGTGGGAATCACCATGGCGCTGCAATTCGGCCCGCAGCTCTTCCTCGTGCCGCTCACCGGGGCGTTCGCCGATCGCTACGATCGGCGAATCCTGCTCATGTGGACGCAGGGCCTGCTGCTCCTGCTCGCGGTGGGGCTGGGCGTCATGCTGCTGCTCGACCAGGCGCAACTGTGGCACCTCTACCTCTTCGCGCTCGGCCTCGGCATCGTGAACGCATTCGACGCCCCGGCCAGGCAGACCTTCGTCTCCGACCTCGTCGGCCGCGAGAACATGTCGAACGCGGTCGCGCTGAACGCCGCCACCTTCAACTCGGCCCGATTGATCGGCCCCGCGGTCGCCGGTGTGCTCATCGCGGTGCTCGGCTCCGGCTGGGTGTTCATCATCAACGCCGCGACCTTCGTCGCGATGCTGCTGGCGCTGATGGCGATCGATACCCCGCGGCGGCACGCGACCAGCAAGGATCAACGCGGATCGCAGCTGCAGGAACTGCTCGCCGGGCTCAAATACGTGCTCTCCCGCCAGGATCTGATGGTGATCTTCATCATCGTCTTCTTCATCGGCGCGCTCGGAATGAACTTCCCGATCTTCGCGTCAACGATGGCGGTCGAGTTCGGTCGGGGCGCGGGCGAGTACGGTCTGCTCTCCTCGACGCTCGCGATCGGCTCGCTCGTCGGCGCGCTCATGGTGGCGCGGCGCGTCGAGGCGCGCTTGAGAACCGTCATCACGGCGGGCGGAACCTTCGGCCTAGCCGCGCTCGCCGCCGCCCTCATGCCGACCTTCTGGGCGTTCGCGCTCGTGCTGATCGCCTTCGGATACACGACCTCGACCCTGCTGTCGACCGCGAACGCATTCGTGCAGACGACCACGGTCGACGCGCTCCGCGGTCGCGTGCTCTCGCTGTACTTCGCCATCATGATGGGCAGCACGCTGATCGGCGCACCGGTGGTGGGCGCCGCTTCGGACGCATGGGGGCCGCGCTGGGGGCTCGGCATCGCTGCGGCCTCGGGCTTCATCTCGTGCCTGGTGGGCATGGTGTGGCTCTTCACCGCGCGAAAGCTGCGGCTGCACGTCGGACCGCGCATGCGGATGACCTTCACCCACGCGGGGCGACCCGGACCTCGCACGGGTCGGGAGATCGAGACGCTCACGGCGCCGATCGCGATCCTGAATCGAGACGTCATCATGCTGCCCGAGCCCAATTCGGCTCCTCAGAACGGCCCCGTCATCGAGGGCGTGACCGGCGCAGTGTCCACGCATGAGCTTCTCCCTGAAAAGGAACAGGAAGACTAGGCTGGGACATGGATCAGCGGCGGGGCTCTCCGCTGCAATACTCGAGCTTGGAGCAGATACCTGTGACCGATTTCACCAGCACGCAGACCCGTACCGAAACCGACTCGATCGGGAGCCTTGAGATTCCCGCCGACGCGTATTGGGGGGTCCACACGGCGCGTGCGCACGAGAACTTCCCGATTTCGAGTCGGCCCATCTCGGTGTATCCCGATTTCGTGCGCGCCTTCGCCTGCGTGAAGCAGGCCGCGGTGCGCGCGAACCTCGAGATCGGCGCCCTCGACGAGGAGCGCGCCACGTTCATCGACCGCGCCTGCGAGGAGATCAAGGGCGGCATGCTGCACGACCAGTTCGTGGTCGGCGTCGTGCAGGGCGGTGCCGGCACGTCGACGAATATGAATGCGAACGAGGTCATCACCAACCGCGCGCTCGAGCTCGCCGGGCATCGGAAGGGCGACTACACCTTCATCAACCCGAATGATCACACCAACCACAGCCAGTCGACGAACGACACCTACCCGACGGCGATCAAGATCGCGCTCGCGTTCTCGCTGCGCAGCCTGCTCGACGAGCTCGATCTGCTGTCGACCTCCTTCGAGAAGAAGGGCGTGTCGTTCTCGCACATCCTGAAGGTCGGCCGCACGCAGCTGCAGGACGCCGTCCCGATGACGCTCGGCCAGGAGTTCAACGCCTTCGGCGTCACCGTGCGCGAGGCGGTCGAGCGCCTCGAGCAGGCCGCCCACCTGCTGCTCGAGGTGAACATGGGCGCGACCGCGATCGGCACGGGTATCAACGCCCCGACGGGCTATCGCGAGTCCGTGGTGCGCCACCTGGGCGAGATCACGGGTCTTCCGCTGGTCACCGCGCGCGACCTCATCGAAAGCACGAGCGACACCGGCGTCTTCATCACCTTCTCGGGCGCCCTCAAGCGCGCTGCGTTGAAGCTCTCGAAGATCTCGAACGACCTGCGCCTGCTCTCCTCGGGACCGCAGGCGGGCATCGGCGAGATCAACCTGCCGGCGCGCCAGGCCGGCTCGTCGATCATGCCGGGAAAGGTGAATCCGGTGATCCCCGAGGCGGTCTCGCAGGTCGCGTACTCGATCGCCGGCGCCGATGTCACGGTGTCGATGGCGGTCGAGTCGGGACAGCTGCAGTTGAACGCCTTCGAGCCGATCATCGCGCACTCGCTCTTCCAGTCGATCACCTGGCTCGCACGCGCCTGCGAGACGCTGCGCATCAACTGCGTCGACGGCATCACCGCGAATGAGGCGCGCCTTGCCGATACCGTGGCGCGCTCGGTGACCGTCATCACG
>JBDIAD010000099.1:0-5554 GCA_039812205.1 Leucobacter sp. | reverse complement strand
TGACAGAGACGATGTCGCCGAGCTTCGCGTGGTCGAAGACGTCGCGGATCGAGCCCGAGACGAGCTGCACCGAGCCCGCGGGCAGCAGCCCGGACTCGACCATGATCCGCACCATCTGCTCGGCGACGTAGGCGCCGGGCGTCGCCGGTTTGATCACCGAGGGCATGCCCGCGAGAAACGCGGGCGCGAGCTTCTCGAGCGAGCCCCACACCGGGAAGTTGAAGGCGTTGATCTGCACCGCGACGCCCGGAAGGGTGGTGCGGATGTGGCGGCCGAGGAACGTGCCGTCCTTCGCCAGCACCTCGAGCGGGCCGTCGAGCTGCACCTTCGCGTTCGGCAGCTCGCGGCGGCCCTTGCCCGAGTAGGTGAACAGCACGCCGATGCCGCCCTCGATGTCGACCCACGAGTCGCCCTTGGTGGCGCCGGTCTTGTAAGAGAGCTCGTACAGCTCCTCCTTGCGCTCCATCAGCGCCTGCGCGAGCTGCTTGAGCAGCACGGCGCGCTGGTGGAAGGTGAGCGCGCCGAGGCTCTGCTGCCCGACCGTGCGGGCGTAGTCCATGGCCGCGCCCAGGTCGAGCCCCTCGCTCGAGACCTCGGCGACGGGCTCACCGGTCGAGGCGTCGAGCACCTCGACCCCGGTCACGGCCGCGGCGGGCGACCACCAGGCGTCCTGCACATAGCTCTGCAGCATTCGCGTCATTGGCTTCGAATCCTTTGCTTACTTGTCGTTCCAGTTGTAGAAGCCCTGGCCGCTCTTGCGGCCGAGCTTGCCCTCGGCCACCATGTCGCGCAGCAGCTGCGGCGGGGCGAAGCGGGGGCCGAGGTCGCGCTCGAGCTGCTCGGCGATGCCGAGACGCACGTCGAGCCCGACGATGTCGGTCGTCTTCAGCGGGCCGGTCGGGTGCTTGTAGCCGAGCTCCATGGCGAGATCGATGTCCGCCGCGCTCGCGACGCCCTCCTCGACCATGCGGATCGCCTCGATCGCGATGGCGACGCCGAGGCGGCTGGAGGCGAACCCCGGCGAGTCCTTCACGGTGATGGGCGTCTTGCCGAGTGCGCGCACCCATCCGGCGGCGGTCGCCGGCAGGTCGGCGCGAGTCTCGCCGTGCACCACGATCTCGACGAGCGTGGACGCCGGCACAGGATTGAAGAAGTGCAGCCCGATGAACTGCTCCGGTCGCGTGAGGTACTGCGCCAGCTGCTCCAGCGGGATCGACGAGGTGTTCGACGCGATGATCGCGTCGTCGGGGAGCTGGCGCTCGATCTCGGCGAGCGCCTCGGTCTTCAGGTCGAGGATCTCGGGCACGGCCTCGATGACGAGGCGGTCCGCCCCGAACGCGTCGAAGTTCGTGGCGACGGTGAGCGCCTGCTTCAGGCTCGCCGCGCTGCCCGCGAAGCCGCGCGCGATCGACGCGTCGATGCTCTTCTCGATGCGCTCGCGCGCGGCATCGGCCGCCGCGACGTCGCGCTCGACGACGGTCACATAGGCGCCGGCGAGCAGGAAGGCGTGGGCGATCCCGCCGCCCATGCGTCCGCCGCCGAGCACGCCGACGCGTGACGGTACAGTATCGTTCCCGGTCATTTGCTCTTCTTCCGTTCGAGGAATTCGGTCATGCGGCGGATCTTCTCGGGGCTTTCGAAAAGGATCGCCTGTTCGGCTAGGTCGATCTCCGGGTGCGCGTCGCGCGGTGCGCGCAGGGCGCGCTTGGAGGCCTGGGTCGCGGCCGGATCGAGCTTCGCGATGCGCCCGGCGATCTTCTCCGCCTCTTCGAGCGCCGCGCCGTGATCGGGCAGCAGATGGGTGATGAGGCCCGCGGCGAGCGACTCGTCGGCGTCGAGCACGCGGCCGGCGAGCAGGATCTCGGCTGCGATCGGCTCGCCGACGAGTTCGCGCAGGCGCCAGGTCGCGCCGGCCGCGGCGATGATGCCGAGGCCCGTCTCGGGGTTGCCGATCTTCAGCGACGGGGTGCCCACGCGGATGTCTGCCGCGTAGGCGAGCTCGGCGCCGCCGCCGAGGGCGTAGCCGTCGAGCACCGCGATCACGGGCATCGGCAGCGCGCCCATGCGCTGGAAGACGCGGGTGTTGATCCCCGCGCGGGCATCGGCGGCGCGGCGCTCGCGCAGCTGCGCGATGTCGGCGCCGGCGGCGAAGGTGCCGCCCTCGCCGCGCAGCACGAGCGTCTTCGGCTCGCGCTCGAGCTCGGCGCACAGCGCGTGCAGTGCGTCGACCAGCTCCTGGTCGATCGCGTTGCGCTTCTCGGGGCGGTCGAGGGTGGCGAGCACATGCGTGCCGCGATCCTCGATCCTCAGTGGACTCGGGTTCGTCATCGACCTCTCCTGCCTGCGTGTCTTCTCGGCGTGCTCGGCGTCGCTCACACGCGCTCGATGATGGTGGCCGTGCCCTGGCCGACGCCGACGCACATCGTGGCGAGACCGTAACGGCTGTTCTCGCGATCCATGCGGTTCAGCAGCGTCACGAGCAGGCGCGAGCCCGAGGAGCCCAGCGGGTGGCCCAGCGCGATGGCGCCGCCGTCGACGTTCACGCGGGCCGGGTCGAGGCCCAGGCGGCGGATCGAGGCGAGCGACTGCGTGGCGAATGCCTCGTTGAGCTCGATGGAACCGATGTCGTCGACCGCGAGCGCGGCGCGCTGCAGCGCCTTCTCCGTCGCATACACGGGGCCGAGCCCCATGATCTCGGGGGCGAGCGCCGCGGAGACGCTCGTCACGATGCGGGCGCGCGGCGTGAGGCCGTAGCGCTCGATCGCCGCCTCGCTCGCCACGAGCAACGCGCTCGAGCCGTCGTTCAGCGACGAGGCGTTGCCTGCGGTCACGACGTTGCCGAGCTTCGTCACGGGGCGCAGCGCCGCGAGCGCCTCGAGCGAGGTGTCGGCGCGCGGCCCCTCGTCGACCGAGACGACGCTCTGCCTGCCACGGCCGAGATCCACCGTCACCGGCACGATCTCGCGCTCGAAGTGCCCCGCCTCGATCGCCGCGAGCGCCTTCTGATGGCTCGCGTAGGCGAAGGCGTCGGCGTCCTCGCGGGTGATGCTGTCGAGCAGCGCCACCTCCTCGGCGGTCTCCGACATCGAGTAGGTCGCCTTGTCGCGCTCGAGGAACCTCGGGTTCGTGAAGCGCCAACCGATCGAGGTGTCCCACTGCCGGCCGGGCTTCGCCCAGGGGCGCTCGGGCTTCTCCTGCACCCACGGCGCGCGGGTCATCGACTCGACGCCGCCCGCGATCATGAGATCCGCGTCGCCGGAGCGGATCGCCTGCGAGGCGTTCGCCACGGCGGTCATGCCCGAGGCGCAGAGCCGGTTCACGGTGTATGCGGGGAGGGTGTCGGGGAGCCCGGCGAGCAGCACGGCCATGCGCGCCACGTTGCGGTTGTCCTCCCCGGCCTGGTTGGCCGAGCCGAACACGACCTCGTCGAGCGCGTCGCCGGGGATGCCGGTGCGATCCACGAGTTCGCGGATCACGAGCGCCGCGAGATCATCCGGCCGCGCCATGGCGAGAGCGCCGCCGTATCGACCGACCGCGGTGCGAACTCCGTCTACAAGATAGGCCTCAGTCATCGTCGGGAACGACCCTCTCCATTTAGTTACTGAACGGTCGGTAATTTACTCTCAAGGATAGACGTAGAGCCCTTGTGCCGCAAAGCTTTCAGACACCTGAGCGCGGGTTCCCGGGAGGGGGCGAGCAATCCGTCTGCAACGATTTGAGCGCGGACACGCCGAGAACGCGTCGATCAGGAAAGTCGCGTGGTTGAATGTCGTCACACCCTCATGGGTGATTCTCAGAAATCGTAATGGGCAAGATGCGTCCCCAGGCGCAAGGAGCGATATGTCAGAAACAATGACGTCGATGGAGACGAAGCGCGAGCAGCGCAAGGTTCTCGCCGGCACCGTCGTCGGCACCACCATCGAGTGGTACGACTTCTTCATCTATGCGCAGGCGGCCGGCGTGATTCTCGCGCCGCTGTTCTTCGCCCCGGCGGGCGAGACACTCGGCCAGATCGTGGCCTGGGCGTCGCTCGGTATTTCCTTCCTCTTCCGCCCGCTCGGGGCGATCATCGCCGGCCACCTCGGAGACCGCATCGGACGCAAGGCGATGCTCGTGCTCACGCTCATCATGATGGGCCTGTCGACCGCGCTCATCGGCGTGCTGCCGACGTACGCGGCCATCGGCATCACGGCCCCCATCCTGCTCGTGCTGCTGCGCGTGCTCCAGGGCTTCTCGGCCGGCGGCGAATGGGGCGGCGCCGCCCTCATGTCGGTCGAGCATGCGCCGAAGAACAAGCGCGGCTACTTCGGCTCGTACCCGCAGATCGGCGTGCCAGCCGGCATGATCCTCGCGACCGGCACGATGTGGCTCATCACGAGCAACATGTCGAAGGAGGCCTTCGAGGCCTGGGGCTGGCGCCTGCCGTTCCTCTTCTCGATCGTGCTGATCCTCGTGGGCTACCTGATCCGCCGTTCCGTCGAGGAATCGCCGGTCTTCAAGGAGTTGCAGGAGCGCAAGCACGAGTCATCGGCTCCGCTGCAGACGCTCTTCCGGTACCACTGGCGCGAGGTCGTGCTCTCGGCGATCATCTTCATCGCGAACAACGCCGCGGGCTATCTCGTCATCGCCTACTTCTCGTCGTACGCGACGCGCGCGATCGACAAGGGCGGCCTCGGACTCGACCGGCCGCCGGTGCTGCTCGCGACCTCGCTCGCCGCCTTCGGCTGGCTGGCCTTCACCCTCATCGGCGGGATCATGTCCGATCATGTCGGACGCAAGGCGACATTCTTCATCGGCTACGCCATTGTCGGAATCTGGGCGATCCCGATGTGGTTCATGATCGATACGAGCAATCTCTGGTGGTACTTCGTGGCGCTCTTCGTGCTGACGATCGGCCTCGGCCTGTCGTACGGCCCGCAGGCGGCGATGTACGCCGAGATGTTCCCGGCCGACATCCGCTACTCGGGCGTGTCGATCGGCTACGCGATCGGTGCGATCTTCGGCGGCGCCTTCGCGCCGCTGATCGCCGATCTCATCTTCGACAACACCGGCAAGTCGTGGACCATCGGCATCTACATCCTGGGCATCACCATCATCTCGATGATCGGCGTGGCGCTCGTGAAGGAGCGCAGGGGCCAGTCGCTGAACACGACGACGACCACGGTTCAGGTGGCCGGGTCGTAGTCCGTCGCCGAGACCGGGCACAAGCGAAGGCCCCGATCCGCACTGCGGATCGGGGCCTTCGCTTGTGCTGCGCGCGGCTGTCTACAGCTCGCCGTACGCCAGCAGCGGGTTCTCGATCAGGCTCGTGATCTTGTTCAGGAAGCCCGAGGCGTAGCCGCCATCGCAGATGCGGTGATCGAAGACGAGCGTCACGGTGCCGATGCGGCGCGCGACGATCTCGCCGTTCACGACCCACGGGCGTTCGATGATTCGGCCCATGCCCAGCATCGCCACCTCGGGGTGGTTGATGATGGGGGTGGATCCATCCGTGCCGAGACCGCCGTAGTTGTTCAACGTGAACGTCGAGCCGGTGAGGCGCGCCGGAGCCATG
>JBDIAD010000098.1:0-5583 GCA_039812205.1 Leucobacter sp. | reverse complement strand
AGGTCACCGACCGCGCGGTGGGCGAGGTCCGCTCGAGGAAGCCCGTCAGTTCGGCGACGGTGTCGGCGACGGATTCGTAGTGGATCAGATGGCCGACGCCGGGGAAGATCGCGAACGCGGAATCGGGAATGCGTCGATGCAGGTCCAGCTGCGCCGGGAGCTCCGAGATGTCGTCCCTCTCCCCCGCCAGGATCAGGGTGGGCATGTCGTAGAACTCGGCGAATTCGGTCACCGTGTGCGAAACCGAGGCCCGGAACGCCTGCGCGAGCGTCGACGCATCGGCGAAGGTGCTGAAGTAGGCGTCGTGCTGCGAGTGGATCCAGCGTCTCAATTGCGGATCGCGCGTCTTCGCCATCACTTCGCTCATCGTGCGCACGATGAGCCTGTGGCCGAGAAGCATCCGCGCCGGGCGCTCCGGCAGCAGCTCGGCGGCCTTGTAGTAGGCGATGGCGAGGGAGGTGAGCAGCGCCTGCGGGCCGCGCAGGGCGGGTGAGGCGATCGGATTGACGAGGATCGCGCGCGACGGCTCGAGCCCCTGCGCGAGTGCCGCGGAGACCACCAGCGACCCGAAGGAGTGGCCGAGGATGACGTGCCCCTGCGGTGCGACCCCCGTCGCGAACTCTCGCAGCCAGTCCCCGTAGAGCGCGAGATCGTGCCCCCGGCCCGGGATCGGCGGGGTCAGTCCGAAGCCCGGCAGATCCGGCACGATCACCCGCAGCTGAGGATGGCGTTCGACGAGCGCCTCGGCGATCCGCTCGAGACCGTGATGATCCCCGCGGAATCCGTGCACCATGATGAGCGGATTGCCGTCTTCTGCGCCGTACTCCCAGGCATGCGTGGTCGCTCCGAGCGTCTGGAGGCGCAGTTCTTTCACGTCGCGAGTCTAGCGATCGGGACTGTGAGGCCTCGGAAGGGTCACTGTCGGCGGCAGTGGTTACGCTGTCACTAACGAGTAAGGAGTCGCACGTGACCGACACACTGCCCCTGTGGGCCGAGCATCTGGCCGTTTTCGATACGGAGACCACCGGCGTCGATGTGCGGAACGCCCGCATCGTGAGCAGCACGATCGCGCTTCTCGGCCCCGACGGCGGGGTGCACGAGCGGTACGACTGGCTCATCGACCCGGGAGTCGAGATTCCCGAGGCCGCGGCGCGCGTGCACGGCATCACGACGGAGGTCGCCCGCGCGAGCGGGGTGCAGCCGGCGGTCGGCATCGCGCAGATCCTGGAGCAGATGATCGCGATGCGGGATCGCGGCTTCCCGCTCGTCGCCTACAACGCCCCGTTCGATCTCAGTCTGCTGCACGCCGAAGCCGCGCGCTACGGGCTCCCCTGGCCGCAGGAGCTGCCGCCGGTGATCGATCCGCTCATCATCGACAAGCAGCAGGATCGCTACCGCAAGGGCAAGCGCACACTCGAGATCGTCGCCGCGCATTACGGGGTGCCGCTCGACGGCGCGCACGATGCCGGAGAGGACGCGATCGCGGCGGGACGCGTCGCGCAGGCTCTCGCCCGCAAATACGCGGGGGCGCTGCCGAGCGAGCTCCCCGAGCTGCATGCGGCGCAGGTCTCGTGGGCTGCGGCGCAGGCCGAGAGCTTTCAGGACTACATGCGTCGCGTTCGCGACCCGCACTTCACCGCCGATGGAGCCTGGCCGCTGCGCACGGCATCTCGGTGACGCGCGGAACTCGGTGAGATACGGGGTTCGGTGAAACACGCAGTGCGGTGAAACGCGGAAGAGAGCCGGCACGAAGCCGACCCTCTTCCGCGTGCCTCGGGACGAGCGTCCCGAGATCGTCAGACGCTTAGGCGCCGAAGCCTTTGAAGCGCTGGTTGAACTTCTCGACACGGCCGGCCGAGTCGAGGATGCGCTGCTTGCCGGTGTAGAACGGGTGCGAGGCGCTCGAGATCTCGACATCGATGACCGGGTAGGTGCTGCCGTCGAGCTCGATGGTCTTCTCGCTGGTCAGCGTCGAGCGCGTCAGGAACGTCTCCCCCGATGCCAGGTCACGGAACACAATGGCGTTGTACTCGGGGTGAATCTCGGTCTGCATGGGTGTCCTTCTCGATGTTCCAGGTCTGAGCGGCACGCGCTCGAAGTCGTCAGTGCCGATGCACCAAGGAACTACTTTATCAGATTTCAGCCTTCGATGTAGCGTTCCGGCAGTGCGATCGCCGAGTAGCGCCCGCCCTCAGCCGAAAGCCGGAACGGCATCCCGAAGACCGCCTCGAGATTGGCCGCCGTCAAGGTCTCGGCGATGGGCCCCGCACTCACGATCTGCCCGTCGCGGATCATCAGCACATGCGTGAAGCCGGGCGGAACCTCCTCGACGTGATGCGTCACCATGATCATTCCCGGGGAGTACGGCGACGAGGCATACCCCGACAGCAGCTGCAGAAGCCGCTCGCGCGCCCCGAGATCGAGACTCGCGCTGGGCTCGTCCAGGAGCAGGATCTCGGGATCCGTCATGACGGCCCGCGCGATCATGGCCCGCTTGCGCTCTCCGTCGCTCAGCGTGCCGAACGGCTGATCGGCGAGCGTCGAGAGATCCCACTCGGCCAGGATGCGATCTGCCTGCTTGCCGTCGAAGTCGTCGTACTCCTCGTTCCATCGCCCCTCGACGCCGTACGCCGCCGTCATCACGACGTCGCGCACCACCTCATCCCCAGGCATGCGGCGCGCGGTGGCGCTCGAAACGAATCCGAGCCGGTTCCGCATCTCCCAGATGTCGAAGGTTCCGAGCTTCTGCTCGAGCACCTCGACGCTTCCCCGAGTCGGGTAGTCGTTGGCGGTGGCGAGCTGCATCAGCGTGGATTTGCCGGCTCCATTGGGTCCGAGGATGACCCAGCGCTCGGCGCTGTCCACTTCCCAGTCGATGTTCTGCAGGATGGATCGCCCATTCCGCACGAAGGACACACCCGAGAAACGCAGCACAGTACTCATGAATGCAATCGTATCGACCGCGACGGACGCACGAGCAGCGCCATGCCGCCCGTCCTGGTCTTGCCGCCCGATCTCCCGTATCCTCGTGATATACCACTGCTCGGCGACACCGCGAACGATCGCGGCCGGTCGGATCGGGAGTGCGCATCACCACGATCCGCGCGATGAAGGACGGAATATGCCACACGTACGTGCCCTGCTGCTCGGAGACCGTTACGAGGATCTCATGCGCGTGCTGAGCGAGCAGGAGATCGAGCTCACCGATGACGCCGCCGAGGCCAGCGTCATCATCACGAGCTTCGGCACTCCCCCCGCCGAGCTGCGGGCGGCGATCGATTCGCCGTCGGTGCAGTGGGTGCAGCTGCCCACCGCCGGCATCGAGCTCTACGCCGATTCCCTGCGGGCCCGCCCGGATCTCACCTGGACGAGCGCCAAGGGCGCGTACGCCCTGCCCGTCGCGGAGCACGCCCTCACGCTCACGCTCGCCCTGCTGCGCGAGCTGCCCACCCGCGTCCGCGCCACGAGCTGGGCCCGTGCGACGGGCACCTCACTGCACGGTCTGCGCGTCGTCATCGTCGGCGCCGGCGGGGTCGCGCTCGAGATCCTGCGTCTCGTGAAGTGCTTCGACACGCGCGCCACGATCGTCCGCCGGCTCCCGACCCCGGTCGCGGGCGCCGATGCCACGCTCGGGCTCGAGGAGATGGCGAGCATCCTGCCCGAGACCGACATCGTGATCCTCGCGGCGGCGCTCACGCCCGGCACCCGGAACATGTTCGACGCCGAGACGCTCGCGCTCCTCCCCGAGCACGCGCACATCGTGAACATCGGCCGAGGCGGCCTCATCGACACCGAGGCGCTCACGGCGGCCCTCGCGGCGGGCAGGCTCGCCGGAGCCGGCCTCGACGTCACGGCCCCGGAGCCCCTGCCCGACGGCCATCCCCTGTGGAGCGAGCCGCGGGCCCTCATCACTCCGCACGCCGCCGACACGATCGAGATGATCCACCCCCTCTTCGCCGATCGGGTCGCCGCGAATCTCCCGAGATTCGCGAACTCCGAGCCGCTCGACGGGCTGGTGGACCCGCACGCGGGGTACTAGCCGCGGTGCGGCCGGGGCGCGACCATCCGCAGGAACCGGAGAGAACGAGAAGGCCATGAATCGAGACGCGAATCGCGAGAGGCGCGTCGCAGGCGGTGCGCGATGAACGAGCGGGCGACGAACCCGGGTTCGCGCATGACGGCGACTCAGCGAGTGCTCGCGAGCGTTCGACGCAGGATCATCCACGCCGAGCTCCCGCCCGGCGCCCTGCTGCTGGAGCCCGAACTCGCCGCCGAGTACGGCGTCTCCAAGACCCCCACCCGTGAGGCGCTCCAGATCCTCGCCACGGAGGGCCTCGTCACGGTGATCCCCCGCCGCGGCTATTACGTGAGCCACGTCAGCTTCCAGGATTTCCGCGACGCGATGGATCTGCGGCTCCTGCTCGAACCGCCGCTCACCGCGCTCGCTGCGCAGCGCCGCACTCAGCAGCAGCTCGACGAGTGGCATCGCCTGCTGAGCGCGCAGTTCGACCCGCGGGCACCCCTCGCCGATCGGCTGGAGGCCGCCACCTCCTTCCATCGCGCCTGCGTCGCCGCCTCGGGGAACGCGCTCGCGAACACGGTGGTCGACTCGTTGTTCACCGCCATCCAGCGCCTCCACCATCTCGATCAGACCGTCGAGAGCCGCTTCGAGTCCTCCGGCGAACGCATCGCGCACGAGGGCATCCTCCGGGCGATCGCCGATCGCGACTCGGAGCTCGCCCATCGGCTGATGCACGCGCATCTCGCGGAGGCGAACGACGCCATCGCCCGGACCTTCCTCGTGGCGCGCCCAGAGCACGCCTGATCCCCCGCCTCCCAGTCGATAAGGAACTCACGATGACCGACACCCCGCCAGTGCCCCACGATCGCATCGCCGTCGTCACCGGCGCCGGCTCCGGCATCGGACGCGCCGTCGCCCGAGCCCTGCTCGCGGACGGCTACCGGGTCGCGCTGCTCGGCCGACGCCTGGATCCCCTCGTCGAAACGGCCGCCGGTGACGAGCGGGCCCTTCCGATCGCCGTCGACGTCACGATGGAGGCCGATGTCCGAGACGGCTTCGCGCGGGTCGTGGAGCGCTGGGGGCGCATCGACGTCGTCTTCAACAACGCGGGCATCACCGGCGAATCGGCGAGCTTCGGCGATCTCTCGAGCTCCGACTGGCAGGCGGTCGTCGATGTGAATCTCACCGGGGCGATGCTCGTCGCGCGCGAGGCCTTCCGCGCGATGCGGGATCAGACTCCGCAGGGCGGCCGCATCATCAACAACGGGTCGATCGCCGCCCACTCCCCCCGCCCGAACTCGGCCCCCTACACCGCGACGAAGCACGCCGTCACCGGACTCACGAAGCAGATCGAGCTCGACGGCCGGCCGTTCGGGATCACCGCGGGGCAGATCGATATCGGCAACACGGCGACGCAGCTCGTGAGCTCCTTCACAGAGGGCCCGGGCGCGCTTCAGGCCAACGGCACCCGGATGCACGAGCCGTCGTTCCCGGTCGAGGAGGTCGGCGAGGCGGTGCTCTTCATGGCGAATCGCGGGTCGCGGACCACTGTGACCTGCCTC
>JBDIAD010000097.1:0-5619 GCA_039812205.1 Leucobacter sp. | reverse complement strand
TGGATGTGAGCGTCGACAATCTCGCCGCCGCGAAGGCCGAACCGGATGTCGATGTGGAGCGTCGCCTGGGCAACAGCTACGTCGTGGTCTTCAACATGAAGAGCGAGGTCGGCGCGAACGAGGCGTTCCGCCAGGCCGTCGCCCTCGCCATCAACGCCGACGACTATCTCACCGCCTCGGTCACCGACCCCGATCTGTACCGTCTGAACCCGAGCTACGCGTGGACCGAGAACACCGCCTGGTGGACGGACGCCGGCTCGAAGGGCATGTACAACGTCGGCGACAAGGCGCAGGCGCAGGCGAAGCTCAAGGAGGCCGGGTACGACGGCGAGACCGTGCATCTGCTGACCACCCAGGACTACGCGGGCACCCATTACCGCGCCTCGGTGATTCTGCAGAGCCAGCTCGAGGCGATCGGCGTGAAGACGGCGCTCGATGTGCTCGACTATCCGTCGCTGCTGCAGAAGCGCAACAGCTTCCAGGGGTGGGAGATCTACACCGGAGCGTTCATCGTCCCGTCGACCCCGTCGCAGCTCATCTACCTGGCCGGGGCGTATGGCGGCAACGATGATCCGCAGCTCGCGAGCCTCATCACCGACACCGCCGAGGCCGTCGACATCGACCAGCAGCAGGCAGCGAGCGTCGCGCTCGAGGAATACCTGTGGGAGCACGTGCCGACCATCAACGTGGGCGATACGTACACTTATCAGGCGGTGCGGAAGAACGTCGAGGGCTTCGTGAATTTCAACGGCTACCCGATCCTCTGGAACGCCAAGATCGCGAAGTAGCCCGCGACCGAATCCGCGCACCCATGCTCAAATACAGCCTCGCTCGCGCCTTCGCGCTGCTTCAGGTGGTGATCGTCATGTCGATCGTCATCTTCGCCCTGATCTACGCCATGCCGGGCGATCCGGCGACCGTGATCCTCGGCGACACCGCGACGGCCGAGCAGGTCGAGGAGCTCCGGGGGCAGCTCGGCCTCGACCAGTCGCCCGTGCTCGCCTACTTCGACTGGGTCGGCGGGGCGCTGCGGGGCGATCTGGGCACGTCGATCTTCCTGCACAAGCCGGTGCTGCAGGTCGTGGGAGAGCGGCTGATTCCGACCGCCTCGATCGCGATCTTCGCGCTGCTGATCAGCCTGCTCATCGCGATCCCCCTCGCAGTGGGTGCGGCGCGCAAGCGCGGCGGGGCCGTCGACACGACGCTCACCGTGGTGGCGATGCTCGGGGTTGCGATCCCCGGGTTCCTGCTCGCGCTCGTGCTCGTGCGAGTGTTCGCCGTGCAGCTGGGGTGGTTCCCGGTCGCGGGCTACAAGGATCCGAGCGCCGGACTCGGCGAGTTCCTGCGATATCTGATCCTCCCCGCGGTCGCGCTCGGGGTCGTGCAGGTCTCGGTGATCGGGCGCATGACCCGCAGCACCATGGTGACGACGCTCTCGGCGGCATTCATCGATGTGACCCGGGCCAAGGGCGTGTCGTCTCGCCGGGTGCTCTGGGGGCACGCGCTGCGCGGATCGCTCGTCCCCGTGATCACGGTCGCGGCCGGATCCTTCGGCGCGCTGCTCGCCGGTGCCGCGGTGGTGGAGACGATCTTCAACATCCCCGGCATCGGCCAGCTCATCGTGACCTCCATCACGCGTCGCGACTACCCGGTGATCCAGGGGGTCGTGCTCGTGGTCGCGTTGATATTCGTCGTGCTGAACTTCGTGGTCGATCTGCTGTATCCGCTGCTCGACCCGCGGATCCGCCTGAGCACCGGAGGCAAACGATGAGTCGGAACAGGATCTTCGCGCGGCCTGGCGTCGTGATCGGCGTCGCCCTGCTGGTGGTGTTCATCGCCTTCGCGCTGCTCGTGCCGATGCTGAGCTCGTTCGATCCGAATGCGGCATCTCCGCAGGAGCAGCTGAAACCGCCATCCGCCGAGCATCTGCTCGGCACCGACGAGTTCGGCCGCGACGTGCTCACGCGGCTCGGCGTCGGCATCGGCGTCTCGGTGCAGGTCGCACTCGCGACCTCGGTCGTCGCGCTCGCACTCGGAGTGCTGCTCGGTCTCGTCGCCGTCTTCGTGCGGCCGCTCGATCAGCTCATCATGCGCGTCTGCGACGGGCTGCTCGCGATCCCGGGTGTGCTGCTGGCGCTCGCCGTGGTCGCGGCGACCGGCGCGAGCGTGTTCAGTCTCATCGGCTGCCTCATCCTCGTCGAGACCCCGAACGTGATCCGCCTCGCCCGTTCGGCGGCGCTGAGCGCTCGCGAGCGCAAGTTCGTCGAAGCATCCGAGGCCTCGGGCGTGCGCCCCTTCACCGTCGTCATGCGGCATGTCGTGCCGAGCGTGCTCGTCCCGGTCGCGGTGCAGATATCGGTGGTCTTCGGATCCGCCATCATCATCGAGGCCGCGCTGAGCTTCCTCGGCGCCGGCATCCCGGCCCCGTCGGCGAGCCTCGGCAACATGCTCAACGAGGCGAAGAACTACATCAACTCGGCCTGGTGGCTGATGATCTTCCCGGGAATCGCGCTGGGTGCGCTGGTGCTCGGGGCGAACCTCATCGGCGACGGGATCGCGGGCAGCGGGCTGCTGCGCCGGGGGAGGATCGCGGCCCGCGGCGCAGCGATCGATGACCTCGACGATGCCGAGGCGACCGCCCGAGCGATCGAGATCGAGAACGCGAGGATGCCATGAGTGCCCCTGCAACGACCCGCACCGATCTCGTCGCCGGAAGCAGCGGCGCCCCCGGCGATCCCGTGCTCGAGGTCGAGGATCTTCACGTCTCGTACGGCGACGACGACATCGTGCGCGGCGTCAGCTTCACGATCGGTCGCGGCGAGATCGTCGCGCTCGTCGGGGAGTCGGGCTCCGGCAAATCGACGACGGCGGCAGCGATCCTGCACCTCCTGCCGCAGTACGCGAGCGTGCGCGCGAAGACGATCAGCCTCGCCGGAACCGAGCTGCAGGGCGCGAGCGAGCCGGAGCTTCGTGCGCGGCGGGGGGTGGTGATGGCCTATGTGCCTCAGGATCCCGCGGGAAGCCTCGACCCGGTGCACCGCATCAGGCAGCAGGTCGGCGAGGTGCTGCGCGTGCACAAGCTCGTGCCGCGCGCCGAGCAGCCCGCGCAGGTGACGGCGGCGCTGCGCGAAGCGGGCATCGCCGAACCCGAGCGGATCGGCGCGGCCTACCCGCACGAGCTCTCGGGCGGCCTGCAGCAGCGGGCGCTCATCGCGCAGGCCTTCGCGGGCGGCCCCGAGCTCATCGTCGCCGACGAGCCGACGAGCGCGCTCGACGTCACCGTGCAGAAGGAGGTGCTCGACAATCTCGCCTCCGCCGTCGCCGAGCGTAGGGTCGCCGTGCTGCTCATCACGCACGATCTCGCGATGGCCTCGGAGCGTGCGGATCGGGTGCTCGTGCTGCGGGACGGGCGGATCATCGAGCAGGGCACGGCCGCGCAGGTGCTGGGCAACCCGCGCGAGGAGTACACCCGGTCGCTCGTGGCGGCGACCCCTGCCGCCATCGCGGACGCCTTGCGCGCGAAGCAGGCGCGGCTCGACGTCATCGAACGCCCCGACGGTGCGGCACGGCCCGACGCCGAGCGCCCGGGGGAGCGGCCCGCGCCGCTGCTGCGCGTCACCGATCTCGTGAAGACCTTCCGCAGCGGGGCCAAGACCGGCCCGCGCCGCATTCACGCCGTCGACCACGTCTCATTCGACATCGCCGCCGGCAGCACGCTCGCCATCGTCGGCGAGTCGGGCTCCGGGAAGACCACGACCGCCCGCATCATCTCGCATCTCGAGCGCCCCGATGCCGGGTCGGTGCGGCTGAACGACAGCGAGATCACCGGGCTGCGCGGGGCGCCGCTGCGGCAGCTGCGCCGCCGCATCCAGTACGTGCATCAGAACCCGCGCTCGGCGCTGAACCCCAGACTCACCGTCGCCGAGGCGATCGGTGAACCGTTGCGCGCCTTCAAGATCGGCTCGGCGCGGGAGCAGCGCGAGCGCGTGCGGGAGCTGCTCGACCGCGTGGCGCTCCCCTCGAACGTGTTCGACCGCTCGAGCGGGCAGCTCTCGGGCGGGCAGGCGCAGCGCGTCGGAATCGCCCGCGCGCTCGCGCTCGAACCCGAGGTGCTCGTGCTCGACGAGGCCGTCTCGGCGCTCGACGTGTCGGTGCAGGAGCGGATCCTCACGCTTCTCGAACAGCTGCGCGACGACCTCGGGCTCACCTACGTCTTCGTCTCCCACGATCTGTCGGTGGTCGCCCGCATCGCGAGCGACGTGCTCGTCATGCGCTCGGGGAAGATCGTCGAGGCGGGGACGGCCCTCGCAGTGCTCGACTCGCCCCAGCACGAGTACACGCAGCGGCTGCTTCAGGCGGTGCCCGGCTTCTCGGCCGACCGGGTGCGCGGGGTTCCCGCCCGCGGCGGGATGCGATCCACCCCCTGAAGATCGGTCCTGAATGTCAGCGCCGGTCGTTATGGTTGAGCCATGACCAGTCGCTCGAATCCAGGAACCGTTCGTAAAGCAGTGATCCCCGCCGCGGGTCTCGGCACTCGCTTTCTCCCGGCCACGAAGGCGATGCCGAAAGAGATGCTGCCGGTCGTCGACAAGCCGGCGATTCAGTACGTGGTCGAGGAGGCCGCGGCCGCCGGCATGTCCGACGTGCTCATCATCACCGGGCGCAATAAAGACAATCTCAGCAACCACTTCGACGGCGTGCCCGAGCTCGAGCTCACCCTCGAGCGCAAGGGAGACGAGGGGCGCCTCGAGCGGGTGCACGAGGCGAGCGACCTGGCCGACGTGCACTTTCTGCGGCAGGGGCATCCGCTCGGGCTCGGGCACGCGGTCGGGCGCGCTGAGATGCACGTGGGCGACGAATCGTTCGCGGTGCTGCTCGGCGACGACCTCATCGATGCGCGCGACCCGCTGCTCTCCCGCATGATCGAGGTGCACGATCAGCGTCAGGTGACCGTCGTCGCGCTCATGGAGGTGCCGATGGAGTCGATCCACCTCTACGGCTGCGCCGTCGTCGAGCCGACCGATGAGGCCGATGTGGTGCGCGTCACCGGGCTGGTCGAGAAGCCGTCGGCGGCCGACGCTCCCTCGAATCTCGCGGTGATCGGGCGGTACGTGCTGCGACCCGAGATCTTCGAGGTGCTGCGCGAGATCCCGGTCGGCCGCGGCGGCGAGTATCAGCTCACCGACGCCTTGAACGTGCTCGCGCACGGCGACGGCGAGGCCCCGGTCTACGGCGTCGTCTTCAGCGGCCGTCGGTACGACACGGGCGATCGCGCCGACTGGATCAAGGCGAACCTGCTGCTGGGGGTGGATCACGCCGAACTCGGCGATGAGCTCGCGCAGTGGGTCGTCGCGTTCGCCGAGACCCTGCGCGCAGCCGGCCGCGTGGACTAGCCGCGATGAGTCCGCTCGCCACCCCGATCGAGTCGCCGCCTCCGCTGCGGCACGGCCGCATCGGGCTGCGCGCCGTCACGAACCGCGACGCGGGGGTGCTGCGGAGCCTGCTCGTCGACAACCGCGACTGGCTCGAGCGCTGGGAGGCGACCTACCCCGGCGGCGGGGGCGTCGTACCGGGGTCGATCCCCATGAACCCGGTGATCCGCGCCATGCGCCGCCTGCA
>JBDIAD010000096.1:0-5631 GCA_039812205.1 Leucobacter sp. | reverse complement strand
ACACCCGGGCCCGAGCACAGCTGGCCACGGCGGCACGCGAGAGCGCCCTGTCGAGCGAACCGCGATTGTTCTAGGTCGACGGGGAACGCGGATGATCGGGCGCGGGGCTAGTGCACCTGGATCTGCGTCACCGGCAGTGTCGAGTCGGCGCCGAAGGCAAGGGAAGAGGGGGCGCGCCCCGCCATGACCAGCTGCGCACCGAGGGAAGCGATCATCGCCCCGTTGTCGGTGCAGAGAGACAACGGCGGCACCCGCAGTTGGATGCCCGCCTCCGATGCGCGCTCTGCGGCGAGCGCACGGATCCGCGCGTTCGCCGCGACTCCCCCGCCCAGCAGCAGCCTCGGTACATCGAAATCGCGGCATGCGGCGATCGCTTTGCCCGTGAGCACGTCGGCGACGGCCTCGCGGAAACTCGCGGCGACATCCGGCACGGAGATCTCGGCACCGGCGGCCTGCTGCTTCTCAACCCAACGCGCCACCGACGTCTTCAGGCCCGAGAAGGAGAAGTCGTAGCGGTGACGCGCGAGGTCTTTGGGCAGGGTGAGTCCGCGGGGAAAGCGGATCGCGTGAGGGTCGCCCGCGGCCGCGGCACGATCGATCTCCGGGCCGCCCGGGTACGGCAGCCCCAGCAGTCGGGCGACCTTGTCGAAGGCCTCGCCCGCGGCATCGTCGATCGTCTCGCCGAGCAGCTCGACATCCCCGCACAGGTCTCGCACCATCAGCAGCGAAGTGTGGCCGCCTGAGACGAGCAGCGCCACGGTCGGCAGTTCGAGCTCGCCGACCGCCCCGGTCACCTCCCGCAGCTGCGCTCCCTGCAGCACATCGGCGCCGACATGCCCGACGAGGTGGTTCACCGCGTAGAGCGGCACATCGAGCGAGAGCGAGAGCGCCTTCGCTGCCGAGACGCCGACCATCAGCGCGCCCGCGAGGCCGGGGCCCGAGGTCACGGCGATGGCATCGATGTCTTCGAGCCGGACGCCGGCATCCGCGACGGCGCGTTCGATCGTCGGCGCGATCGCTTCGAGGTGGGCTCGCGCCGCGATCTCGGGGATGACGCCCCCGAAGCGGGCGTGCTCGTCCATCGACGAAGCGACCGTGTTCGCGAGCAGCGTGCGGCCGCGCACGATGCCGACTCCGGTCTCATCGCAGCTGGTCTCGATGCCGAGCACGAGCGGGGATTCGCGGTTCACTTGCGTTCCTTCATGCTGAGTTTCATGACGATCGCATCGACGCCGTCAGGCTGGTAGTACTTCTCGCGCACAGCGATCTCGACGAACCCGAGCGCTCCGTACAGCGATTGCGCGACCGGATTGTCGGCCCGCACCTCGAGAAAGACGTCGCTCACCAGCTGCAGGGCCGCGGCGTCGAGCAGCGCGTCCATGAGCCGCCGACCGTATCCTGCTCCGCGCGCCTCCGGGGCGAGCGCGATGGTCTGGATATCGCCCTCGGCGCCGATCGCCAACAGCCCGCCGTAGCCTCGCACTCGGCCGTCGGCGTCGACCAGCACGAGATACTGCCGGTGCTCGGCGGCGAGCTCCTCGCGCATCATGTCCCGGCTCCACGCGTCGCCGGCGAACACCGCCGACTCGATGGCCCAGATGGCATCGAGATCCTCGGGCACGGCAGGGCGGATCGACAGTGCCGTCATCGTCCCCGGACCCCGCTCAACAGCCCCGGCTTGGGCGGCTGCACGTCGGGGGCGCGCAGGTAGAGCGCGCGGTCCTCCTCGAAATCCCGTCCCGCACTCATGCGCCGTGCCGCGAGTTCGATGAGACGGGCCGCCGGGATGCGCTCGGGCCACACCTCGTCGTCGACCGGAACGTGATCGGCGCGCACCTGCAGGCGGGGCCCGTCGACGCGGATCGGGATGCCGTCGGCGTCGAGCCCGGCGAAGTCGGTGACGAACAGCTCGCGCCGTTTCGCATCCTGCACGACGCGCACCTTGCCGCCGGGGGGCACGGCCTCGTCCTCGGGCGCCGAGCACGGCGTGAGCGCCGCGAGCGCGACGGCTTCGTGGCTGTGCAGAGGAAGCAGCGGCGCCCCGCGCCCCACTGCGAAGGCGTGCGCCGCCGCGATGCCGACGCGCAGCCCTGTGAAGGGCCCCGGCCCGACTCCCGCGACGACCCCCGTGACCGCCGAGGCGGCGACGCCGCTGAACCCCAGCACCCGCTCGATCAGCGCGCCGATCGCCTCGGCGTGCCCGCGCGGACCGTCGTGGCTGACCTCGTAGGCGCGCCCCGAGACTCCGAGCGCGACGCTGCTGCCGAGCGCGGTGTCGATCGCGAGCAGCACCCGATCGCCGAACACGGCGGACTCGACCACTCGCTCGCACGGGGCGGCGGATGAGTACTCCCACGGCGCGCTCATCCGAACAATCCCGCTCCGTGCCAGCGCGGTCCGTGACCGCGAAGCCTCAGTGTGCGCGGTTCGACGAGCTCCTCATCGGCATCGACGTCGGCTCCGGCGAGGCCGGCTCCGGCACCGACCGGTCGCTCGATCACGATCTCAAGCCAGGAGTCGCTTCCGCCGACGATGCCCGCCCCCCACTCGGCGACCACCACCGAGTTCTCGAAGTCGAGATCGAGATCGTCGGCCTCCGAGGGGTCGGAGAGACGGTACGCGTCGACGTGCACCAACGGCGGCCCGTCGACGAGCGACGGGTGCGTGCGCGCCAGCACGAAGGTGGGGCTGGTGATCGGCCCGCGCACGCGAAGCCCCTCGCCGATCCCGCGGGTGAGCGTGGTCTTGCCGGCGCCCAGCGGCCCGGTCAAGATGATGAGATCCCCAGCGCGCAGCTCGACGCCGATGGTGACCCCGAATTCGCGCATCGCATCGGGATCGGAAAGGGAGATCTCGCGCTCGATCGACGGATCATCGGGGCCCTCCGGGTCGTCCGCATCATCGTCATCGCTCTCGATGCGGATCACCCGATTCCCGATGCCCACCGCGATCTCGTAGTTGATCGTGCCGGCGCCCCAGGCCCATTCGTCGATCGACGGCTCCCCGCTCGCCGGGTCGCCGAACATGACGACGCGATCGCCGACCGAGACGGGTGCCCGCAGATCGCTCAGATCGACGATGCACTGGTCCATGCCGATCCGCCCCAGTATCGGCGCCCGCTCGCCCGCGACGAGCACCGACTGCCCGCGCCCGCTGAGCGTCCGGGGCAGCCCGTCGGCGTAGCCGATCGGCACGAGGCCGAGCACGCTCTCGCTGTCGACCACGTGCGTGTGACCGTACGACACGCCGCTGCCCTCGGGCACGGTGCGCAGCATGACCAGTTCGCTGACGAGCGTCATGGCGGGAACGAGCCCGAGCTCCTCCGAGCTGTAGTCGTCGAGGGGGCTGAGCCCGTAGATGCTGACGCCCACGCGCACCGCGTTGTAGTGCAGCTCGGGCGAGGTGAACACTGCCGCCGACGCGGCGAGATGGATCAGCTCGGGTTCGACACCCGCCGCCCGCAGCTGTTCGATGGCCGAGTCGAAGCGCTCGGCCTGGGCACGATCCGCCTCCTCATCGGTGTTCGCGAGATGGCTGAAGATGCCGCGCACGCGCACGAGACCGACCCGCTGCAGTTCATCGCCCCGCGCGAACAGTTCGTCCCATTCCGCGGGTGCGGCGCCATTGCGGCTGAGGCCCGTGTCGATCTTGAACTGCACGGTCGCGACGAGGCCGAGCCTCTCTGCGGCGACGGCGACGGCCTCCAGCTGCTCCAGCCGGCTCACTCCGATCTCGACACCCGCGGCGACCGCGGACTCGAAGTCGGCGTCCGCACCGTGCAGCCAGCACAGGACGGGCTCGTCGATGCCGGCCTCGCGCAGCTCCAGCGCCTCGGCGATATCGGTCACGCCGATGAGCGTCGCACCTCCCGCGAGCGCCGCCCGCGCCGCCGTGGCCGCCCCGTGCCCGTAGCCGTTCGCCTTCACCACGGCGATCACGGCGACCTCCGGGCCGACGATCTCGCGGATGCGCACCACATTCCGGCGGATCGCGGCCGACGAGATCTCGGCCACGCGCATCGGCCGTCGGCCGCCCGTGCCCTCCTCGGGATCGCGCTCAGTCATCTCGCTCACGAGACCACCTCTCCGTCAGCCGGCATGAATCCCCGTTCGACGATCACGAACGCGGTCGCCATCTCCCCGTCGTGCGTCATGGACACGTGCACGCGATCGGCGCTCAGCCGCGCGAGCTCGCGATCGAGCCCGGGCGTGCGCGAGAATCGCGGCGCGCGTTCGACCCCGCGCACGAGTTCGAGATCCTGCCATCCCAGATCGTGCGAGCCGCCCAACGCCTTGATCAACGCCTCCTTCGCCGCGAAGCGCGCGGCCAGCGATGCGAGGCTCACCGTGCGCTCGATCGGCGTGAAGAGCCGGTCGACGAGCTTCGGAGTGCGGTCGAGCTGGGCACGAAAGCGCCCCACATCGACGGTGTCGACCCCGATCCCGATGATCATGGCGACTATTCGACCGTGACCGACTTCGCCAGGTTGCGCGGCTGGTCCACGTCGAGCCCCTTCGCCTGCGAGAGTTCGAGCGCGAACCACTGCAGCGGCACCACCTGCACCAGCGGTTCGAAGAGCGCGTCGGTGAGCGGCAGGCGGATCACGTCGTCGGCGTAGGGCAGCACCGAGGTGTCGCCCTTCTCGACGATCGCGATCACGCGCGCACCGCGGGCGCGGATCTCTTGGATATTGGAGACGATCTTGGAGTGCATCACCGGCGCCTTGCGCGGGCTCGGCACGAGCACGAACACCGGCTGACCGTGGTCGATCAGCGCGATCGGGCCGTGCTTGAGCTCGCCGGCGGCGAAGCCCTCGGCATGGATGTATGCGATCTCCTTGAGCTTCAGCGCACCCTCGAGCGCCGTCGGATAGCCGACGTGACGCCCCAGGAAGAGCACCGAGCGAGTGTCCGCCATCCAGTGCGCGAGCTGCGCCAGCTGCTCATGCGTGGCGACGGCCTCGCGCACCTGCTCGGGGATCTCGTGCAGCGATCGCACCGCGCTCGCCTCGGCCTCGGCGCTCAGCGTCTCGCGCACGCGCCCCAGGTGCAGGCCGATCAGATACAGCGCCGTGATCTGCGCGGTGAACGCCTTCGTCGAGGCGACGGCGACCTCCGGGCCCGCGTGCGTGTAGACCGCGGCATCGCTCTCGCGCGGAATCGTCGCGCTCTGCGTGTTGCACACCGAGACCGTGGTGACTCCCTGCTCGCGCGCGAACTTCACGGCCATCAGCGTGTCCATCGTCTCGCCCGACTGGCTCACCGAGATCACCATCGTGCGATCGGTGAGCACCGGCTCGCGGTATCGGAACTCATGGCTCAGCTGCACCTCGACCGGGATGCGCGCCCACTGCTCGATCGCGTACGCGCCGATCTGCCCCGCGTACGAGGCCGTGCCGCAGGCCACGATCACGATGCGGTCGATGCCGCGCAGCAGCTCGTCGCCGAGGTCGGCGAGCTCGGGAATCACGACGCGCTCATCGCTGACGCGGCCCCGAATGGTGTTCGCGACGGCGTCGGGCTGCTCGGTGATCTCCTTCGCCATGAACGACGACCAGCCGCCCTTGTCGGCGGCCTTCGAGTCCCAGGCGACCTCGTACTCCTCGAACTCGACCGGGTTGCCTGCGAAATC
>JBDIAD010000095.1:0-5642 GCA_039812205.1 Leucobacter sp. | reverse complement strand
CGAGGCCTTCCTGCTGCAGGGCGGCGACTGCGCGGAGACGTTCGCCGCGGCCACCGCGAACAAGATCCGCGATCGGGTGAAGACGCTGCTGCAGATGGCGGTGGTGCTCACCTACGGCGCGTCGATGCCGGTGATCAAGGTGGGGCGCATGGCCGGGCAGTTCGCGAAGCCGCGCTCGAACGACACCGAGACGCGCGACGGCGTGACGCTGCCGGCGTACCGCGGCGATCTCGTGAACGGGTACGACTTCACGCCCGAGTCCCGGGCGGCGGATCCGTCCCGCCTCGTGCGCGGCTACCACGTGTCGGCCTCGACGCTGAACCTCATCCGCGCGTTCACACAGGGCGGTTTCGCCGATCTGCGGCAGGTGCACTCCTGGAATCAGGGATTCGTGTCGAACACCACGAATCAGCGATACGAGGCGCTCGCCGCCGAGATCGACCGGGCGCTGCGATTCATGACGGCGTGCGGCGTCGAGAGCTCGGCGCTCACGCAGACCGAGTTCTACGTCAGCCACGAGGCGCTCCTGCTGGATTACGAACGCCCGCTCGTGCGCATCGATTCGCGCACCGGTCAGCCCTACGCCACCTCGGGCCATTTCCTGTGGATCGGCGAGCGCACCAGGAACATCGACGGCGCCCACGTCGAGCTGCTCTCGAAGCTGCGCAACCCCATCGGCGTGAAGCTCGGGCCGAGCACCACCGTGGACGATGCGCTGCGGCTCATCGACAAGCTCGACCCGGATCGCGAACCGGGGCGGCTGACCTTCATCACGCGCATGGGCGCCGAGAAGATCCGCGATGTGCTGCCCCCGCTGCTGGACGGGGTCCGCCGCGCCGGCGCGCTGCCGCTGTGGGTGACGGATCCGATGCACGGCAACGGGATCACGACCGCGACGGGGTACAAGACGCGCCGGTTCGACGACGTCATGGACGAGCTGCTCGGCTTCTTCGAGGCGCATCGCGAGGTCGGGACCTTCCCCGGAGGGATCCACGTCGAGCTCACCGGCGACGATGTCACCGAGTGCCTGGGCGGGTCGGAGAACATCGACGAGGCCGCTCTCGCCACGCGCTACGAATCGCTCTGCGATCCGCGCCTCAACCACGTGCAGTCGCTCGAGCTCGCCTTCCAGGTCGCGGACGAGCTGAAGCGCCACCCGCGCTGATTCCGACGGGGGAGTGCGCGGCGGGCCGGCCCGCCGCGCACCCATCGATGGTTTCGGGCCTCGAATGAACCAGCGGATCGCCGGCGCAGCGACGTCTACAGCGTGATGCTGGCGCGCACCTGCACCGCGGCGCCCTTGCGAACCATCTGCCCGGCCTCGGGAGTGGTCGAGGTGGCTGTCGCGTAGCGCCGCAGTCCGTCGGGCACGGCCGTCGACACGTCGAAGCCGCGGGACGCCAGCAGGTCCATCGCCTCCTGCAGCGGCATGCCCTTCACATCGGGGATCTCGAAGAGCTGCGGTCCCTTCGACACCTCGAGCGCGACCGAGTCGCCCATCCGCACCGGGTCGGCGAGCGGCACGACCGCGATCACCTGCCCCTCGGGGATCTCATCGTGGAAGGAGGTCACCTGGTGCGCCGGGTCGACGGTGAGGCCGACGGATTTCAGCGTCTGGGTCGCCGCGTCGACGGTGAGCGTCTCGACCTTGGGCAGCGACCCGGCCGAGACCAGAAGGTTCACCTCGGACTGCTCGAGCGCCGTCTCGCCGATGCCCTGGCCCTCGGCGTCGACCGCGAGGATGACGGTGCCCTTCGCGCCGCCGTCGAAGCGGCGCTCGAGCACCTTGCCGAAGGTGAATCCGGCGTCCTTGATCTCGCGTATCGCCGAGTCCTCGGCGAGGCCGACCAGCGTCGGCACCGGAAGGGATCGCGGCCCGCTCGACTGGCAGAGGCGGATCACGCTGTCGCGATCCACCCGCGTGCCGGCCTCGGGCTCCGTGCGCACCGCGCCGCCGACCGGGACCTCCAGGCTCGCGCACTCGAAGACCGACGGCTTCAGATGCAGATCGACGAGCGCCGCCTGCGCATCGTCCATGGCCATGCCGCCGACCTCGGGGATCTCGACCTGCGAACCGGGCCCCTGCCCGTACCAGAGGCCGACCCCGCCGGCGACGGCGACGAGCAGCGCGGCCAGCGCGGCGATGAGCCGCCCCTTCCGGGCGCGCCGGTGGCCGGCGTGGCGGGCGCGATCGACGGCGGTGACCGGGGCTGCGGGCTCGGGTGCGGCGAGAGCCGCGCGATCCGCCCCCGAAAGCACCGCCGTCGACGGGGTCACCGCATCGCCGATCACCCCGGTGACGGGCAGCACGCGCGTCGAGCCGAGGGGAGCGCCACCGCGCATCTCGCGCAGATAGTCGAGGGCCTCCGCGCCGTTCAGCGGGCGCTGCTCGGGATCGCGGGCCGTGAGCCAGCGCACGAAGCGATCGAGCTGCGGGCTCACCTCGGGGGCGAGCGAGGACGGGGCCGGCACCTCGCCGTGCGCGTGCTGATACGCGATCTGCATCGCCTGCTCGCCCTGGAACGGCTGCTGCCCGGTGAGCATCTCGAACAGGACGATGCCGAAGGCGTAGAGGTCGCTGCGCGCGTCGGCGATGCCGCGGGTGACGAGCTCGGGAGAGAGATAGGCGATCGTGCCCAGGAGCGCCTGGCCGGTGGTGGTGTTCGCGCTCACGGCCCGGGCGAGCCCGAAATCGCCGATCTTGATGCGGCCGTCATCGGCCAGGAGCACGTTCTCTGGCTTGAGGTCCCGGTGCACGATTCCCGCATTGTGGGCTGCGGCGAGGCCCGCGAGGATCGCCTCGCCGATCTCGAGCGCCTGATCGTCGGTGAGGCGCCGCTGCTGCTTGAGCAGGTCGCGCAGGGTGATGCCGGGCAGATACTCCATCACCAGATAGGGCAGGCCCGAGTCGACGCCCTGGTCGAAGACGCCGATCACATTCGGGTGGGCGAGGCGGGCGGCGCTGCGGGCCTCCTGCTCGAACCGGCGCACGAAGTTCTCGTCCTCGACGAGGTGGCCGTGCATGACCTTGATCGCCACCCGTCGCTCGAGCCGGAGGTCGTTGGCGAGATAGACCATCGCCATGCCGCCGCGAGCGATACGGGAGCGGATCACGTATCGCCCATCGATCGTGTGCCCGATCAACGGGTCGGCGGGGGCGGGAGTCACGCGCCGATTCTATGGAATCGCCACGAGAAGAAGCGGGCAGCGCGCCGTGCAGCGCCAATTGCGCGACGGAGGGGCCGGCGCTGCCGTAGAGTACCTGCGTGGCCCTGAATCTTCCTGCCGATATCGCGTATGTGACCGTTCCCGATCTCGTCGAGCGCTGGGGAATCACCCCGAGCAAGGTGCATCGCCTCATCGAGGAGCATCAGCTCGCGGCCGTCCGCGTCGACGGCGCGCTGCGGATCCCGGCGGACTTCGCGCTCGAGGACGGGCCGCTGCCTTCGCTGCGCGGAACGATCCTCTCGCTGCTCGACGCCGGCTTCACCGAGGACGAGGCCGTGGCCTGGCTCTTCGCCGAGAACGACGAACTGGGGGAGACACCGATCGCCGCGCTCCTCGCCGGGCGCAAGAGCGCGGTGCGTCGCGCGACGCAGGGCCTCGCGTTCTGAGCGCTCCCTCGGCCCGCGCGGGCGCTAGTAGCTCCTGCGAACCGCCCGATCCGCGAGTGCGACGAGCCGTTCGCGGGCCTCGGCGCGCAGCGGCGCGAGGTCGAGCGCGGCCGAGGCGCGATCCACGTTCCGCGTGATCATCTGCTCGACCCGTCGCACCGCGTCGCTGTCGCGGATGGTCCGCTGCATCATCTCGATCTGGGTGCGGTCGAGCTCGCGGTCGCCGAGCATCTCGTCGAAGAGCCGCCGCTGCGTGCTGGGCAGCCCCTCGCGGGCGAGCGTCACGAGCACCGTGCGCTTGCCCTCGCGCAGGTCATCGCCGATCGGCTTCCCGGTGAGTTCGGGATCGCCGAAGACGCCGAGGAGGTCGTCGCGCAGTTGGAACGCGACCCCGACCGGCAGGCCGAACTCCGCCAGCGACGCCTCCTGCTCCTCGGTCGCGCCGGCGAGGGCGGCCCCGATCAGCAGCGGGGCCTCGACGCTGTACTTCGCCGATTTGTAGATCAGGACGCGGGTGGATCGGGCCAGCTGTTCGTCTTCGCCCGCGAACCCCGGCTGCTGCTCCTCGAGCACGTCGAGATACTGGCCGACGGCGACCTCGCTGCGCATGCGGTTGAAGTGATCGCGCGCGGCGGTGGCGGCGCTGCGGTCCTCGACCGCGTCGCAGGCGCGCTGCAGGAGCGCATCGGCCCAGGACTGCAGCAGATCGCCGAGCAGGATCGCGGCGGAGAGGCCGAAGTGCGCGCTTTCGCCGCGCAGCCGCTGATCGCGATGCCGCGCTGCGAAGGTCTCGTGCACCGCCGGGCGTCCGCGCCGGGTGTCGCTGCGGTCGATGATGTCGTCGTGCATGAGGGCGGCGGCGTGGAAGAGCTCGAGCGCGCAGGCCGCATCGAGCACGTATTCGAGCTCGTCCTCGACGGCGGCGCCCACATCGAGAGGACGGATGCTCTGGTATCCGAGAACGGCGAATCCCGCCCGCAGCCGCTTGCCGCCGGTGAGATAGGCGCGGGCCTCCTCGAACAGCGGCTCCGCATCGGGACCGAGCGCTTCGAGTTCGCGAGCGTGCGAGTGCAGCAGATCTCCGAGTCGCTCCTGAATAAGCCCTGCGAGTCGCTTGGTTTGGTCCACGCGGCTAGCCTAGCCGGGTTGGCGAGGCGTAGACTGGCCTGAGTAGGAGAAGGCGGTGGCGGTCATGGGCCTGTCAGAGCACGAGCAGCAGTTGCTCGACGACATGGAGCGTCGGCTCTATCAGAGTGAAGCCGATGTGATGCAGGCGCCTTCGGGAGTGAAGCGCACGCTCAATCTGCGTTCGCTCGTGCTCGGAATCGTGCTTGCGATCGTCGGAATCGGTGTGCTCGTCGGCGGTGTCGCGAGTCAGCAGTTGTGGATCGGGCTGATCGGCTTCGGCTGCATGCTCGGCGGCGTGGTGCTGGCTTCGAGCATGCACGGCGTTCAGGGCGATGACGGCGGTGCGTCGGTCGCCGGAGCGAAGCCCGGCTCTTCCTCGGCGAAGGGGCGGCGAGAAGGTCTGAGCGAGCGCATGAGCCGCCGCTGGGATGAGCGCATGGACGGCGACCGCTAGACCGAGCCCCGCGCCCGCAGCATCGAACCCCGGAGACACCGTCTCCGGGGTTTTCGTGTTTCTGGGGCTCTCGTATTCCGGGGGCTCTCGTATTCCAGGGGAGTGCGTGCTCCGCGGACTCGGCTGATGAGTGCGAATCGGGCTGACATTCCCGGCGAAAACGTCAGCCCGATTCGCACTAGACAGCCGATCGCACCGCGAAGGCGAGGGGAGCGGTACGCCCGGTCCGGGCGGGCGGTGGGAGATATTGTGCGGAAAGTGGAGAAAAGATGTAGAAAGTGGAGGGAAGTGGAGTAGTGTGGTGGCACTGGTGCTGCAGTCCATGTGACCGACGGTTACGGCGCACCTGAACATCGCCGATCGCACGCGGAGGGAGAGCCACATGTTTCTTGGCACCTTCACCCCGCGCCTGGACGAAAAAGGCCGACTGATCCTCCCCGCGAAAT
>JBDIAD010000094.1:0-5662 GCA_039812205.1 Leucobacter sp. | reverse complement strand
CGTCTCGGTGTCGTTCGAGCGCGGCTTCGCGAACTGCCCGGCCATGCGTCCCACCTTGATCACCGGCATGGAGGCGCCGTAGGTGAGCACCACCGCCATCTGCAGCAGCGTCTTCACCCGATCGCGGATCTTGTTCGCGGTGGCCGCGGCGAACGTCTCCGCGCAGTCGCCGCCCTGCAGCAGGAAGGCCTCGCCACGGGCCGCCGCGGCGAGATGCGTGCGCAGCTGATCCGCCTCGCCCGCGAAGACGAGCGGCGGGAATGCGGCGATCTCAGCGCTCGCCTCGGCGACCGCGGCCGCGTCTCCCCAGTGCGGCTGCTGCAGCGCCTCTCGGTCGCGATAGCTCTCCAGCTCCAGCGCCTCGTCGAAGGGCCACTGGACTGCTTGCTGACTCACGGACGTCCTGCTCTCAATACGGGAGTTCAGTCGCGCATTCAGCGCAACCTTGCCAGTTTATCGCGCCGGCGGCCGGGCACGAACGCTGGAGGCGTACACGTCGACGTACTCCTGCCCGCTCAGTCGCTGGATCTCGTACGTGATCTCATCGGTCACCGAACGCAGGATGAATCGGTCGGCGCTCATGCCCGAGAACCGGGTGAAGTCCATGGGCTCGCCGATGATCGTCCCGATCCGCCTGATCTTCGGCAGCTTCGCCCCGATCGGCATCGCCTTCTCGGTGTCGATCATGACCGCCGGGATCACGGTCGCCCCCGATTCGAGCACGAGCCGGGCGACGCCGGTGCGCCCGCGGTAGAGCCGGCCGTCGGGGCTGCGGGTCCCCTCCGGGTAGATCGCGAGCACATCGCCGCGATCGAGCACCGCGAGCCCGGTGTTGAGCGACGCCTCGGAAGCCTTGCCGCCCGAGCGGTCGATCGGCAGCTGGCCGACCGCGAGCATGAAGTTCTTCACGAACCAGCCCTTGAGCCCCTTTCCCGTGAAGTAGTCGCTCTTCGCGAGGAAGTAGACGCGTCGGTCGACCATGAGCGGCATGAAGAACGAATCGATCACCGAGAGATGATTGCCGACGATCACCACCGGCCCCGACTCGGGAATGTTGTGCGCCCCCTCGACCCACGGCCGATACAGGAGTTTCAGCAGCGGCCCGATGAGGAGGTGCTTGAAGATCCAGTAGATCATCAGTGGACTCCCTGCGGCTGGTGGTGGTGACGGCGGACTGCCGCTTCAAGGATATGCGGTGTCGTATTCCCTCGCGCGGCATCGGCGTCGCGCGGCTTGTAGGGATCCGACGAAGCATCGGGGCCGCGCTTCACGGATGCAATAAGCTAACAGATACCTGAGCGACACCGATTTTCGCTGCGCTGCGAAGCACCTCGGGGTCGAGTACCTGGGTATCGAAGGAGCTACCGTGCAACAGACCGACATCCCGATCCTCGTTCCCGTCGCCCCTGACGACAACGTGACGGATCTCCTCGAGCAGCGTGTGCTCGCGACGCCGGATCGCATCATCTTCGCGACTCCGAACGGAGACGGATGGGACGATGTCACCGCCGCGGATTTCCGGGCGCGCGTCATCGCGCTCGCGAAGGGCCTCGCGGCCGCGGGAGTGCAGCCGGGCGATCGCATCGCGTTCATGTGCACGACCAGCTTCCGGTGGACGCTCGTCGACTTCGCGCTGCACTACGCCGGCGCCACCATGGTTCCGATCTACGAGACCTCGTCCGCTCTCCAGATGCACTGGGTGCTCGAGGATTCCGGCGCGCGCGGCATCATCACCGAGAGCGCGGATCACGCCGCGCGGCTCGCCGAGATCCGAGACGACCTCGCGACGCTCGAACTGTCGTGGCGCCTGGACGCGGGCGACCTGGAGATCCTGGTCGCCGGCGGCAGCGCCGTGGCCGACGAGGAGATCGAGCGCCGGCGGACCCTCGCGAAGTCCTCCGATACCGCCACGCTGATCTACACCTCGGGCTCGACCGGGCGCCCCAAGGGCGTGGTGCTCACGCACTCCAACTTCGTCGATCTCGCGCGCAACGCCGCCGCCTCGCTCGACGATGTCGTCATGGAGCCGGGGGCCTCGACCCTGCTCTTCGTCACCCTCGCGCACGTCTACGCGCGCTTCATCTCGGTGCTGGCCGTGCACGCGGGCGTCCGGGTCGGGCATCAGCCCGACACCAGCAAGCTCCTGCCCTCCCTCGGCAGCTTCAAGCCGACCTTCCTGCTCGCGGTCCCGCGCGTCTTCGAGAAGGTCTACAACTCGGCGGAGCAGAAGGCCGAGGCGGGCGGCAAGGGCAAGATCTTCCGCGCGGCGGCGCAGGTCGCCGTGAAGCACAGCGAAGCCGTGATGGAGGGCCGCAAGATCCCCTTCGGACTCAGGCTCAAGTTCGCGGTGTTCAACAAGCTCGTGTACTCGACGCTGCGCGAGGCCATGGGAGGCCGGGTCTCGTACGCGGTTTCCGGATCCGCTCCCCTGAGTCGCTATCTCGGGCACTTCTACAACAGCCTGGGCATCAAGATCCTCGAGGGGTACGGCCTCACCGAGACCACGGCGCCCATCTCGGTGAATCTGCCCGATAAGTACAAGATCGGCACCGTGGGCCCCGCCCTTCCCGGTCACACGATCCGCATCGCGGAGGATGGCGAGATCGAGGTGAAGGGAATCGCCGTCTTCAAGGAGTACTGGCGCAACCCCGAGGCGACCGCCTCGAACTTCACCGAGGACGGCTTCTTCACCACGGGCGATCTCGGCGTGCTCGACGACGACGGCTATCTGTCGATCACCGGGCGCAAGAAGGAGATCATCGTCACCGCCGGCGGCAAGAACGTGGCGCCGGCGGCGCTGGAGGATCCCATCCGCTCCTTCCCGCTGATCGGGCAGATCGTCGTCGTCGGCGATCAGAAGCCCTTCATCGCGGCGCTCATCACGCTGGACGCCGAAATGCTTCCGACCTGGCTCAAGAACCAGGGCGAGAACCCCGAGATCTCGCTCGAGGAGGCGGCGAAGAATCCGAAGGTGCTCGCCGAGGTGCAGCGGGCCGTCGATCAGGGCAACAAGTACGTCTCGCGCGCCGAATCGATCCGCAAGTGGGTGATCCTCCCGACCGAGTTCACCGAGGCGAGCGGCCATCTCACCCCGAAGATGAGCATCAAGCGCGACAACATCCTGCGCGACTTCGCGGGCGAGATCGGCGCCATGTACGGCGACAACCCGCACACCGAAGTGGTGGACACCGCGCACTAGGGGCCTGCTCGGAGACGAGATACCGCACGGAGCCCGGGCCGACCGGACCATCCTCTCGCCCCGCCTCCAACCGCGATCCTCTTCGCGTCCGTTCGGTCGGGGAAACCCCCGGAAATCGGATGAAACGCCGAAATACCTCCGACGGGAGGCGAATTCTCCGACCGGACGACCGGAACCGCGTGCGCGGACGCGGACGGTCCGCCTCTGCGCGGCGAGCAACCGCTGGCGCCGTTAGAACCAGTCGGATTCGCGGATGCGGCGCAGCGCCTCGCCGCGCTGCTCGCGATCGAGCCGCTGAATGTACAGCTTGCCGTCGAGATGGTCGCATTCGTGCTGCAGCGCCTGCGCCAGCAGCCCTTCTCCGCGGATCACGAGCTCGCGGCCCGACAGATCGACACCCGTCACCGTGGCGCGCGGATACCGCATTACCGGGAACCACAGCTCGGGCACCGAGAGGCACCCCTCCCCTGTGGGAACCGGTTCGCCTTCGAGCTCCACGAGCACCGGGTTGAGCACATAGCTCACCTCACCGTCGATGTGCAGGCTGAAGGCGCGCTGGGTTCGCCCGATCTGCGTTGCGGCGAGCCCGGCTCGGCCGTCGAAGGCGACCGTGTCGCACAGGTCCTGGACGAGCGCGTGCACCCCCTCATCGATCTCGACGATGGGCTCGCACACGGTGCGCAGCACCGGGTCGCCGAAGAGGCGGATGTCTCTGACGCTCACGCCGGCTCCTGCAGCTCGCAGATGGGATCGCCCGCGGCGACGGTTTCGAAGTCTCGGGCGTGCACCCGCACGACGATCCCGTCCGTCGGCGCGAAGATACTCGCCTCGAGCTTCATGGTCTCGATGCTCGCGAGCACCTGCCCGCGCCGAACGCGCTGCCCGGCACCCACCTTGAGGGTCACGACACCGGCCAATTGCGCGGTGAGCGCCTGACTCGTCACATTCCACCTCTTACGATCATCGAAGCTTCGGCACGCTCAGCGCCGATTCCGGGTACCGGATCAGCGTACAGGTGCCGCGATCCACCCCCGAAACCGCCCGGCCTTTTGCCATCACAGCCGACCACTCTAAACTGAGATGCGTGCATGTACTCAGCGTGAGCTCTTTGAAAGGTGGCGTGGGCAAGACGACTGTCGCCCTCGGCCTCGCATCCGCTTCGTTCTCGCGCGGGTTGCGCACGCTCGTGGTCGATCTGGATCCGCAATCGGACGCATCGACGGGGCTCGACGTGAACCCGGAGGGGTACTCGAATATCGCGGATGTGCTCGAGAACCCGCGCGAGAAGACGGTGCGCGCGGCGATCGCGCCGAGCGGTTGGAACAAGCATCACGAGGGATCGATCGATCTGCTGTTCGGCAGCCCCTCGGCACTGAACTTCGACGGCCCGCACCCCACCGTTCGCGAGATCTGGCGTCTCGAGGAGGCGCTCGCGAGCATCGAGGCCGATTACGATCTCGTGGTCATCGACTGCGCGCCATCCCTGAACGCCCTCACGCGCACCGCATGGGCGGCGAGCGACCGGGTGCTCGTCATCGCCGAACCCGGGCTGTTCTCGGTATCGGCGGCGGATCGCGCCCTGCGGGCGATCGAGGAGATCCGTCGCGGCGTGAGCCCCCGCCTGCAGCCGCTGGGCATTCTCATCAACCGCACGCGCCCGCAATCCATGGAGCATCAGTACCGCATTCGCGAGCTGAAGGAGATGTTCGGGCCGCTCATCCTGAGCCCGCAGCTGCCCGAGCGCACCTCCCTGCAGCAGGCTCAGGGCGCGGCCAAGCCCGTGCACATGTGGCCGGGCGAGCACGCCCAGGAGATGGCCGGCTACTTCGACGACGTGCTCGACCAGGTGCTGCAGTCGATGCAGACGGTCGATGACAGCGAACCCCGCGCGAGTCGGGCGCGCACGGCGGCTGCCGCCTCGGGCGCGGAGACCATCGTCGCGGTCGACAGCAGCGATGATGCCGCGGTCGACGACGACGCGAACCGCTAGGTCGTCGAGCACAATCGGGAATCGGGCGGCCCCATCCTGACCAGAGCCCTCCCGGAGGAGCTTCCTCGGGATGCTCGCGCGAGAGCAATCGTCCGGGCCCCGCTCCGAAGAACTGCGGCGCGAACCACCGCAGCGCGGAAACTCGCTAGGACGACAGCCGCATGGTGCGGCGAGCCGCGAGTTCGTCGGTCGCCGTCGCGGACTCGCGATGCTCGTCCATGTCGACGAGCGTCGTCTCGACCTCCTGCAGCACCTTGCCGACGGCGATGCCGAACACTCCCTGCCCGCGACTGACGAGGTCGATGACCTCGTCGTTCGAGGTGCACAGATACACGCTCGCACCGTCGCTCATGAGCGTGGTCTGCGCGAGATCGTGCACGCCGGCCTCGTGCAGCTGCGTCACCGCCGTACGGATCTGCTGCAGCGAGATCCCCGTATCGAGGAGGCGCTTCACCAGCTTGAGCACGAGGATG
>JBDIAD010000093.1:0-5754 GCA_039812205.1 Leucobacter sp. | reverse complement strand
GCTGCTCGTGCCGCCGGCGCGGACATCGTCATCGGGGTGCAGCACATCGGGGAGGAGTACTGGAGCGAGCCGACCCCGGGTCAGGCAGAACTCGGCTATCAGCTGCTCGACAGCGGTCAGTTCGATTTCGTGTACCAGCACCACGCGCACGCGATCCAGCCGCTCGAGAATCATGGCGGCAAGTGGATCCTCTTCGGCACCGGCAACCTCATCAGCGAGACGGCGCCCCCGCAGAACCAGGTGAACAACGAGTTCCTCCTGACGCGCGTGCAGTTCGCGAAGCAGGCCGACGGCACATGGACCACGAACGACGTGTCGTGGGTGCCGGCGACGAACACGCAGAACGGCGTCTACAAGTGGTGCTCGGTGGCGTCGGACGCCCCGCAGGGAGTGTGCCAGAGCCCGGATTTCGATGCGGGCGTGCGCGAGCGCACCCGCGCGACGGTCGACCTCTACGGCGCCGCCGATGCGGGCGCGCACGAGTGGCTGATCACGCAGGAATAGCGCGCGGCGCGTGACCGTTCGTTCCCGCGAGATGCCGCGGGCGCGACCGCTCAGCGCTTCTCGTGCTTGAGCGGGTACGTCTCGACGGCGAGGATGCCGGCGCCCGGGTGCTTCTTCGAGAAATGGAACACGGAGAACGCGCCCGGGGGCAGCGCGGTCGCCGCTGCGAGATACGTGCCCGGGAGGCTCCCCGTCGCGAGCACCAGCTCGCGCGCGGCGTCCGGCAGCACCGGGGAGTGCGTGCACACGACGGCGCTGCGGGTGCGGCTCACGATCTTCCCGATCACGGCCCGGAGCCCGTGCGCATCGCCCGCATCCCAGGCATCCTGGCTGAGCTCCTCCTTCACGCGCACCCGCTTGCCCAGCGACTCGGCGAGCGGTGCGACGGTGTCGCGGCAGCGCAGGGCGCTCGACGCGTAGATCCGCTCCGGGCCGAACGCCGACAGCATCGGCACGAGCGTCTCGGCCTGATGCTCTCCCGCGTCCGCGAGCGGCCGCATGCGGTCCTCCGGCCACAGCTCGCCGCGCGGCTCGGCCTTCGCGTGCCGCAGCAGGGTGATCGAGAAGGTGTCGATCGCGTCACGAGCCGCCAGTCTCGCGAACACGTCGAAGAGCTCGCGATCCGCCGGGTAGGTGAGTCGCCCCCGCACCTTGGCGAGGGGCACCCACTCCAGGGCGGAGATCTCGCCGTTCGGCCGGAACGTCGATTTCTGCACGGCCTCCTCGGCGACCCGGGCCGCCCAGTACTGCACCGTCTTCTCGTCGCCGTTCGGCAGCGTGTAGTCGATCACGCCGAGATTCACCCCGAGCGCGACGGCGAGCCCCGTCTCCTCGCGCGTCTCGCGCACCGCGGCATGCGGCATGCTCTCGCCCTTGTCGAGCTTGCCCTTCGGGAACGAGACATCGCGCTGCTTCGTGCGATGCACGAGCAGCACCATGATCGTGTCGCCGACCGCTCTCCAGCAGACGGTTCCGGCGGCATGAATGACGCGGCTCATCGAGGACTCATCGACCGCCTCGGGCGCGCGCCGGCCCGCTCAGCCATGATGAGGTCCTGCAGATCGGGCAGCGGCTCGCCGTCCGCGGCGAGTGTGGCGCGCTCCCAGTCTCCGTCGGCCTGCATGCGCCAGGAGGAGACCTCGGGATTGAATGCCAGGTCGAAGAGCGCATCGATGCGGTCGAGGTGATCCTGCTCGACCAGGCGCGTCAGCACCTCGATGCGCCGATCGAGATTGCGGTGCATGAGATCGGCGCTGCCGATGAAGGTCTCGCGATCGCCCTCGTTATGGAAGGAGAAGATGCGCGAGTGCTCGAGATACCGGCCGAGGATCGAGCGGGCGCGGATGTTCTCGGAGAGCCCGGGCACCCCCGCGCGTATCGAGCAGATGCCGCGCACCCACACGTCGATGGGTACACCCGCCTGACTCGCGAGATACAGCGCATCGATGATCTCCTCGTCGACCATGCTGTTCGCCTTGAAGCGGATCCCGCTCGGGCGACCCTCGCGCGCCGACCGCGCCTCGCGCTCGATCCGCTCGATCAGCCCGCGGCGCAGCCCTTCGGGGGCCACGAGCAGCCGTGAATACTCGGTCTGGATCGCATACCCGGAGAGCACGTTGAACAGGCGGGTGAGATCACGGCCGACCTCGTCCGAGCGCGTGAACAGCCCGAGATCCTCGTAGATGCGGCTCGTCTTCGGGTTGTAGTTGCCGGTGCCGATGTGGCAGTAGTGGCGCAGCCGCCCCTGCTCCTCGCGGATCACGTGCACGAGCTTGCAGTGGGTCTTCAACCCGACGAGGCCGTAGACGACGTGCACGCCCGCCTGCTCGAGCTTTCGGGCCCAGGTGATGTTCGCCTCCTCGTCGAAGCGCGCCTTCACCTCGACGAGCGCGAGCACCTGCTTGCCGGCCTCGGCCGCTTTGATGAGCGCCGCGACGATCGGGCTGTCGCCCGAGGTGCGATACAGGGTCTGCTTGATGGCGAGCACATTGGGGTCGGTCGCCGCCTGCTCGATGAATTCCTGCACGCTCGTCGAGAACGACTCGTAGGGGTGGTGCACGAGCACCTCGCGGCGCGCGATCGCACGGAAGAGATCGGCCTGCTCGTTCGTGGTCGCCCCGCGGAAGTTCGGGTTCGTGACCGGGATGTGCGGGGTGTACTTCAAATCGGGCCGCTCGAGTCGCGACAGCGCGAAGAGCCCCCCGAGATCGAGCGGGGTCGGCAGCGTGTAGACCTGCTCGGGATCGATGTCGAACTCCGAGACGAGCAGATTGAGGGTCGCCTCGTCCATGTCGTTCGAGATCTCCAGGCGGATCGGCGGGCCGAAGCGCCGCCGCAGCAGCTCTTTCTCGAGCGCCTGGATGAGATTCTCGGTCTCGTCCTCCTCGATCTCGACGTCCTCGTTGCGAGTGACGCGGAAGACGTGGTGATCCACGACCTCCATGCCGGGAAAGAGCCCGTCGAGCTGATTCGCGATGACCTCCTCGAGCGCGATGAAGCGCACATCGGCATCGGTCTCGCGCTGATCCACCCGCACATAGCGGGGGATCAGATGCGGCACCTTCAGCCGCGCGAACTCGATCTTGTCGGTGCGCGGATTGCGCACGCGGATCGAGAGGTTCAGCGCCCGCCCCGAGATGTACGGGAAGGGGTGCGCAGGGTCGACGGCGAGCGGCATCAGCACCGGGTAGATGTGGCGCTCGTAGTACTCGGTGAGCACCTGATGATCGGCCGCATCGAGATCGCCCCAGCGCGAGATCGTGACGCCGGCCTCGGCGAGGGCCTGCTGCACGACCTCCCAGCAGCGCGCGTGGCGCAGCTGCAGCGCGTAGGCCGTCGCGTTGATGTCGGCGAGCAGGTCGGCCGGCTGGCGCCCCACGTTCGTGGGAACGGCGAGCCCCGTGGTGATGCGGCGCTTCAGCCCCGCGACGCGCACCATGAAGAACTCGTCGAGGTTCGACGCGAAGATCGCGAGGAAGTTCGCGCGCTCGAGCACCGGCACCGCGGGGTCTTCTGCGAGTTCGAGTACGCGCTGATTGAATGCGAGCCAGCTCAGCTCGCGGTCGATGTAGCGGTCGGCCGGCAGCGCGCTCGGCCGCTCCGCCATCGTCGCCGGCTCGTTCTCACTCATGACAGTCATTCTGTCAAACGTCTCCGACATTCGGGTGCTCACGATGCGAGCGCCGGCCGCAGCCACTGCGTGCTGCGCTGGTCGATCTCGAACCCGCCGCGGAGATAGAGCTCGACGGCGTTCGCATTGCTCTCGTCGACGTACAGCGTGATGCGGCTCGTGCCCAGCTCGCGCATGCGTCGCAGCGACTCCCCGAACAGCGCCGCGCCGAGGCCCTTGCCGGCGTGCTCCGGATGCACGCCGAGCACGTAGAGCTCGGTCTCGAGCGGCTCGCCGGGGGTCTCGATGGTCTTGATCCAGCCGTACCCCGCGACCTCGCCCGTCGCGTCATCGACGGCGAGGAGCAGATCGGCCGCGCGGAACCAGCCCTGCCGCATGGTCGCCCGGAAGTCTTCGAGCGTCACCCCGCCCTGCTCGGGATGGCTCGCGAACGCCGCCGCGTTCACCCGTACCCAGTCGTCCGCGCGCGGGGAATCGGGGGCGCCGTCGAACGCTTCGATATGAAAGCCGGTCGGCAGCTCGCGGGCGTTCTCGATCGCATCGTCGAGCTTCGCGGTGTCGAGGGCGAGTCGGAAGAGAGTGCGGATCGGCGAGAAACCGGCGTTCGCGAGCAGCGCCGCGGCCGCGGGGTTCTCGCCGTGCGACCAGGCGCGCAATTCCGCGCCCCCGGCCAGCTCGAGCAATTGCGACAGCAGCGCCGTTCCCTTGCCCTGTCCGCGGGCCCCGGGTCGGATGACGAGATCGAGCTCTCCCTCGCCGAGGATGCCGAGGGAGTCGGCGTCGGGCCGCAGCACCGTGCGTCGTCCTTGCTCGGCGGCGAGCAGCGTCTGGTCGGAGACGGGGGAGACCCCGTCGAAGGCCTCGGCCTCGGCGACGAACGATCGCAATCCGAGCGGTGTCATTGCTCTTCCTCTCCGTCGGGCCCTTCGGCCCCGTCGTGCTCCAGACGCTCGCGCGCGAAGCCGTACCCGACACCGCGCACGGTGCTGATCAGGCTCTCGTTCTCCTCGAGCTTGGCCCGCAGGCGGCGCACGTGCACGTCGACGGTTCGGGTGCCGCCGAAATAGTCGCTGCCCCACACCTGGTCGAGCAGCTGGTCGCGCGTGAACACGCGACCCGGATGCGCCGCGAGAAAGTGCAGCAGTTCGAACTCCTTGTAGGTGAGATCGAGCGTGCGGTCGTGGATGCGCGCGGTGAAGTTGCCCTCGTCGATGGTGACGCCGCCCGCCGAGACGGCGGCGCGTGCGGCGCGATCCGCACCCTCTTCGCGAGCGCCGCGGGCCACCGCCAGCCGCAGCCGGAGGTCGATCTCGGCGGGGCTCGCGCCCGAGAGGATCACGTCGGTCACGCCCCACTGCCCGGTCACCGCGGTGAGCGCCGATTCCGTGGCGATGAGCAGCCGAGGCGTCGGGCACTCCCGCTTCAGCTCCAGGCAGCTCGCCCAGGCCTGCCGGATGTCGACGGTGCCGTCGACGAGCACGAGATCGAAACGCGCCGCGGCCGTGGCGGGAACGCGACTCGCGAGCGGCGTCGTGCGCGTATCGTGCGCGAGCAGCGCGAGGCCCGCGAGTGCCGCGTCCGCGCCGCGATCGGTGAGGCAGAGCAATTGCACGGGCCCCTCCCATCTGCGCGCGCTCGCGACGAACCCTTTCATTCTACGAATGAGCGCTGTGACATCGTGTGCGAGGATGAGCACGTGACCGACAATTCGCCGATCGACCCGGAATTGCTGCCGAGCTCCGGGGGCGGAGTCGAGCCCGGAGGCGGGGCGCCCTCGGCCTCCAGCACCGAGGTGCCCGAGCTGATGCAGGTGCCGCGGCACCTGTGGCGCCGCATCTCGGTGTGGGTCATCGCGCTGGGCTTCGGAATCGCCGTGCCGCTCTTCGTGCCCCGCGACATGAGGTTCGAATGGTTCGTGCTCGCGGTGGGCGCCTGCGTGCTCATCACCTTCGCCCTGCAGCTCGGAACCGCGCAGCGCGAGGGGTTCATCAGCCGGATCGCCACGAGCATCGCCGGCAGCGTGGTGATCATCGCGCTCGCCGAGGGCGTGACGCGGCTGCTCGCGTAGCGCGTCGCCCGGCCGCTGCTCGCGCTAGACTGGACGCATGCTCGGACTCGAA
>JBDIAD010000092.1:0-5791 GCA_039812205.1 Leucobacter sp. | reverse complement strand
CGGCAACTCGGACACCTGCTCGAAGGGCGTGAACGGGCTATCGGGCGTGTCGCAGTCGAACCGGCCCGGCTCGCCGTGCCGGAACGACATCGCCCAGGTCTTTCCGTCTCGATCCACCTCGACATCGAGGCGGGAGGAGAGCGCGTTGACCACCGAAGCGCCGACGCCGTGCAGCCCGCCCGACGAGGAGTACCCGCCACCGCCGAACTTGCCGCCGGCATGCAGCTTGGTGAACACCAATTCGACGCCGGTGAGCCCGCTGCGCGGCTCCACATCGATGGGGACCCCGCGCCCGTCGTCTTCGACGGTGACGCTGCCGTCGTCGTGCAGCACGATGTCGATGCGGTCGCCGAAACCGGCGAGCGCCTCGTCGACCGAGTTGTCGATGATCTCCCAGAGGCAGTGCATGAGCCCGCGCGAATCGGTCGTGCCGATGTACATGCCGGGCCGCTTCCGAACGGCCTCGAGCCCCTCGAGAACCGTGAGATGACGCGCTGAATAGCTCGATTCGGCCATGGCTCGGCTGCCCCTTTCATGGATGACTCCCTCACCCTACGGTGATCCGCCGACATTGCGGGGACGCGCGCCGAGACGGCGCCACCCGCTACGCGCACAGCGAAAACGGCAGAATATGGGCGCTCCCCGCAGCCGGACGTGGTTTGATGGCAGCGTCCGGAAAGTTCAGAAGCACGTATCGAACGGAGGCCGCCATGACGATGCTCGAACAGGAACGAAGCGAAGCACCCCTCGCAGCAGACCGCCCGCTCACCGGGCTGGATCGCTGCGACAGCTGCGGAGCCCAGGCCTACGTCCGTGCGGTGCTTGGCGGGAGCGAGCTGCTCTTCTGCGCGCATCACGCTCGCAAGCACGAGGAGAAGCTCCGCCCGATCGCGCAGGTCTGGCACGACGAGACCGCGAAGCTCAACGCCTAGGAACCCTCCGCCGGCTTCGGTCGGTGATGAGAAAAGCCCCGGTCTCCCGGGGCTTTTCTCATGCGATGGCCTGCGCCTGGCCTACTCGAGGTAGTCGCGCAGCTGCTGCGACCGCGAGGGGTGGCGCAGCTTCGCCATCGTCTTCGACTCGATCTGACGGATGCGCTCGCGCGTGACTCCGAAGGTGTCGCCGATCTGGTCGAGCGTCTTCGGCTGCCCGTCGCCGAGGCCGAAGCGCATGCGGATCACGCCGGCCTCGCGCTCGCTGAGCGAATCGAGCAGCTGTTCCAGCTGCTGCTGCAGCATGGTGAAGCCGACCGCATCGGCCGGAACGACCGCCTCGGTGTCTTCGATGAGATCGCCGAACTCGCTGTCGCCGTCCTCGCCGAGCGGGGTGTGCAGCGAGATCGGTTCGCGCCCGTACTTCTGCACCTCGACGACCTTCTCGGGAGTCATGTCGAGTTCGCGCGAGAGCTCCTCGGGCGTGGGCTCGCGGCCGAGATCCTGCAGCATCTGCCGCTGCACTCGGGCGAGCTTGTTGATGACCTCGACCATGTGCACGGGGATGCGGATCGTGCGCGCCTGGTCGGCCATGGCACGGGTGATGGCCTGGCGGATCCACCAGGTCGCGTAGGTGGAGAACTTGAAGCCCTTGGTGTAGTCGAACTTCTCGACCGCGCGGATGAGACCGAGGTTGCCCTCCTGGATCAGATCCAGGAACTGCATGCCGCGGCCGGTGTAGCGCTTCGCGAGCGACACCACGAGGCGCAGGTTCGCGCCGAGCAGGTGGCTCTTCGCCCGCTGGCCGTCGCGCGCCACCCACTTGAGCTCGCGCTCGAGCTTCTTGGGCAGGCCCTTCTCGGTCCCGAGCTTCTCCTCTGCGAAGAGCCCGGCCTCGATGCGCATCGCCAGCTCGACCTCTTCGGCGGCGTTGAGCAGGGCGACCTTGCCGATCTGCTTGAGGTAGTCCTTCACCGGGTCGGCGGTCGCACCCGGGATCGCCGTCGTGATGGTCGGGACGTCTTCTTCGTCCGAAGAGCGCAGCACGATGGCGCCGGTCGGAATGGGCTCGTCGCTGATGGTCGACTTCGGCTTCGCCGCCTCTTCGTCATCGCCCAGCTCCTCGTTCTGGTCGATGTCTGCGGAGTCGTCGAGCTCGGGCTCCTCGGTCTTCGCGGCCCGCTTGGGCGCGGCGCGCTTCGCCGGGGCCTTCTTCGCCGCGGCCTTCCGCGGCGCGGCAGCAGCCTGCGTCTCGACCTCGGTGGCCTCAGTCTCGGTCGCCTCCGCGTTCTCGGCGGCGACCTTCTTCACCGCGGGCTTGCGCGTCGCAGTCTTCTTCGTCGCCGTACCCTTCGTCTCCGTCTTCGTCGCGGTGGCCTTCGCAGCGGGCGTCTTCGCCGCGGCCGCGGCCGTCTTGGAGGTCGCGGACTTCGCGGTCGCGGGCTTCGCGGCAGGCTTCTTCGCGACGGCGGCCTTTTGGGCAGGGGCCGCCTTCGCGGTCGCGGCCTTCTTCGCCGCAGCGGGTTTCGTCCCCGCGGCGGCCTTCGACTCGGCGGCCTTCTTGGTCGCAGTCGTCTTTGCCGCAGCGGCCTTCGCCGTCGTCGTCTTCGTAGCCTGCGCGGTCGCGGGCTTCTTCGCGGCAGGGGCCTTCTTCGCGGCGGCCGCCTTCGGCTCTGCTGCCTTCGCGGCCGAAGCCGTCTTCGTCGTCGCCGTCTTGGACTCGGTCTTCCGTGTCCCGGTGCTCGGCGCAGCCTTGGCGCCCTGCGCAGTCTTCGAACGTGCCGTGGTCTTCTTCGTGGTGTCGGCCGCTGTCTTCTTCACAGCGGACTTGGTCGCGGTTGCAGTCGCCACGCGGCCACCTCTCTAGTTTCGGTGTTCTTGTCGCGCACGGCGAATACGTGCGCATACCGGCAAAACCCATGTCAAGTCCCGCGTATTCCCAGAAGACGGAAAACAGGCGGGTTGAATGGGTTAGGCCTCTATTATTGCACGTTCCGGGCTACGCGAGCTGCGGGGGCTCGTCGGTACCGGAATCACGATGCTGTTCGAGGAATCGCTCCAGTTCGCTCGCGATCTGATCGGCGGTGGGCAGCGATCCGTCCTCGCTCATCAACGGCGAGCGCACCGACTGATCCTCCATATAGGAGTCGTATCTCGCCTCGAGTCCGTGCACCATCTGCACCGACTCCTCATTGCTCGAAATCTGCAGATCCACCTGCGCGTTGAAGCTCCGCGCCTTCTCCCGCACGTCATCGCTCGCGAAGATGAGGCCGGTGGCCGACATCATCGCGTCCAGTGCGGCCAGAAGCGCGTCGGGATACTCCGTTCCCGCGAGATAGTGGGGCACCAGGAGCGCGAAGCCGACGACCTCTTCGCCGAGGCTGTGCAGACGGTACTCGAGCACATGCGCCGCCGAGGCCGAGAGCTTCGTCACGGGCCGCCAGACCGAGCGCGCCTCGATGAGGTCGTCGCGCGTGCCGCTCACGGTCATCCTGATGGGCCGGGTGTGAGGAACCGGCATCGGGATCGCGTGAGCCCAGGTCGTCACCGTCACCTCGAACTCGTGCACCAGCAGCAGGACGGCGTCGATGAACTCCTCCCAGCGGAAATCGGGCTCGTACCCGCTCAGCAGGAGGAACGGGGATCCGAGCTCGTCGCGACCGAGCGCCAGGATCAGCTCGTCGGGCGCGTAGTCGACGAAATGATCCTCGTTGAACGTGATCAACGGCCTGCGCGCACGGTAATCGAGCAGCAGATCCGCGTTGAAGCGGAGGATCTCCTCGAGGCGGTATCGACCCCAGAGGTAGTCCTCGACCTGTCCGATGACGGATCCCGCGTCGCTTCCTCCGCGGAGAGCGACGATCAGGGGCAATCCCTTGGGCACGCGCGCACGGCGCTCCGCGTACTCTGCTGAGAACATTCGATCCACCACCATTCCATCCTAGGGAGCGGATCGATGCCTGCTCCCCAGGCGCGTGACGCCGTGAGCGAACCCGCCCGGAGTACCCGTGGGAGATGCCGAGCGCGCATGGCAGGCGGGTAGTAGGCTTGGACTGACGTTTGGCTGGAGCCATCGCCGCGAATTGAAATCTGTGAACTACACCGAGGGAGACCCCACTTGTCCGATCAGCAGTTTGACATCGTGGTACTGGGCGGCGGAAGCGCCGGGTACGCGACCGCGATCCGCGCGACTCAGCTGGGAATGAGCGCCGCCGTCATCGAGAAGGACAAGCTGGGCGGCACCTGTCTGCACCGCGGCTGCGTGCCCACCAAGGCCCTTCTGCACTCCGCCGAGATCGCCGATGTCGCGCGCGAGGGCGCCGCGTACGGTGTGAACTCCAGCGTCGAGAGCATCGACATCCTCGCGGTGAACGCGTTCCGCGAGAAGCTCGTCGACGGAAAGCACAAGGGCCTGCAGGGTCTGCTGAAGGCCAATAAGATCACCGTCATCGAGGGCGAGGGCAAGCTCGTCTCCCCCACCACCGTGCAGGTCGGCGGCGACAACATCATCGGCAAGCACGTCGTGCTGGCCACGGGTTCGTACTCCCGCTCGCTGCCGGGTCTCGAGATCACGGGCCGCGTCATCACCAGCGAGCACGCACTGGAGCTCCAGGAGATCCCGAAGAAGGTCATCATCCTCGGCGGCGGCGTGATCGGCGTCGAGTTCGCGAGCGTATGGCGTTCGTTCGGCGCCGAGGTCACGATCGTCGAGGGTCTGCCCCACCTCGTTCCGAATGAGGAGGAGTCCGTCTCCAAGCAGCTCGAGCGCGCGTTCCGCAAGCGCGGCATCGACTTCAAGCTCGGCGTCTTCTTCCAGGGCGTGACCCAGACCGCCGACGGCGTGAACGTCACGCTCGCCGACGGCACGACGCTCGACGCCGACTACCTCCTGGTCGCCGTCGGCCGCGGGCCGGCGACGCAGGGCCTCGGCTACGAAGAGGTCGGGATCGAGATGGATCGCGGCTTCGTGCTCACCAACGAGCGCCTCGCCACCAACGTCGCGGGCGTCTACGCTGTCGGCGATATCGTTCCGGGTCTCCAGCTCGCGCACCGCGGGTACCAGCAGGGCATCTTCGTCGCCGAGGAGATCGCCGGTCTGAACCCCGTGATCGTCGAGGATGTGAACATCCCGAAGGTGACCTACTGCGATCCGGAGATCGCGTCGGTGGGTCTCACCGAGGCGAAGGCGGCCGAGAAGTACGGCGCCGAGAACATCTCGAGCTACGAGTACAACCTCGCGGGCAACGCGAAGAGCTCCATCCTCGGCACCGCCGGCACCGTGAAGGCCGTCCGCGTGAACGACGGTCCCGTCGTGGGCGTCCACATGATCGGCGCGCGCGTCGGAGAGCTCGTGGGCGAGGCCCAGCTCATCGTGAACTGGGAGGCCTACCCCGAGGATGTCGCGCCGTTCATCCACGGCCACCCGACGCAGAACGAGACCATCGGTGAGACGATGCTGAAGCTCGCCGGCAAGCCGCTGCACGCGATGTGATCGCGGTACGGCTACCAGAACGAAGGATCGGAGAAACACGATGAGTGAAACGGTAGTGCTGCCGGCACTGGGCGAAAGCGTCACCGAAGGCACCGTTACGCGGTGGCTGAAGAATGTCGGCGATACCGTCGCCGTCGATGAGCCGCTGCTGGAAGTTTCCACAGACAAGGTCGACACCGAGATCCCCTCGCCGATCGCCGGCGTGCTGGAGGAGATCCTCGTGCAGGAGGACGAGACCGCCGAGGTCGGCGCCGTCCTCGCCGGCATCGGCGACGGCAGTGGCGCAGGATCGGCGGAGCCCGCCCCCGAGGCGGCGGCGGCAGAGCCCGAGCCCGCCCCGGCGGCGCAGCCCGAGCCCGCGCATGCG
>JBDIAD010000091.1:0-5848 GCA_039812205.1 Leucobacter sp. | reverse complement strand
GTCGATGCCGCTGAACGGCGCGTATGCGCGGGTGCGCTTCAGGTAACGCTTGCACGCGTCGATCTCGCCGCCGACGGTGCCGTTGATGCCGTGCGGCGAGATGATGATGCGCCCGCGAAGTCCGAGCGATTCGCACAGTTCGGTCTGCCAGAGGCGCACGGCCTCGGGGTCTGCCACCGGGGCGAACGCGTAGTACAGCAGGATCTTCGGGTCGCTCACTCCACCATGGTAGGCGGTGAGGGGTGGATCGCCGGCGGCGCCGGGTCTTGCCGCCGCGGCTGATCCTTGCCTGTACGGCCTCGCTGGAGCAGTCGGGCCCGGCCGACGCTACAGGATCTGCCCGGCGCGGGCGGCGCTGTCTTCGCGCACCTGGTCGATGCGCTGCTGCTGCTCGGGGGTGCGCGGCATCGGCGGGATGACCTCGTGGTTGTCGTTCACGATGACGACGTCGTGGTCGACGTGGTCGGCCATCGAGTGGACCGCGTCGATGAAGTCGCGGCGACGGATGGCGTCGAGGATGCGGGCGTGGTCGCGCTCCATCTCGCTCGCGGTCGCGACATTCGCGAGGCGGCCGCGGTGGGCCGGGGTGCGCAGCTGGTCGTTGGTGCCGGCGTAGAGGGAGGCGAGCAGGCGGTTCTTCGCGGCATCGAAGAGCAGCATGTGGAAGCGGCTCTCGAAGGCCGACGACTCGCTGCCGTTCATGAGCACCGGGCAGCGGGTGCAGCCCTTCTCGGCGATCGCGGCCTGCTCGAGGGCGGCGAGGTCTTCATCGGTGCGGTGCTGGGAGGCCTGCTGCGCGGCCTCCATCTCGAGGGCGCGGCGGTAGCTCAGGATCTCCTCGAGCGTGAAGTCGTTCAGGAAGTCGTTGAGCAGCGTGCTCGTCGGCGCCGCCGAGCGCACGAAGGTGCCGCGGCCGGGCAGGGTCTCGAGCATGCCCATGCTGGCGAGCGAGCGCACCGCCTCGCGCACCGTCGAGCGGCCGACGCCGATCTGCTCGGCGAGCTCGGGCTCGATGGGGATGCGGCTGCCGACGGGCCAAGAGCCCGTCGTGATGTGACGACGCAGATAGGCGAGCGTCGAACGCGCGCGATCTGATCCGGTCGAATTGCCTGCCATGGAGTCAGTATACTCGCCGGTTTTCAGGGGATTCCGGTTATCCACAGGGTGCGACCGGGGCGGACGGGCGGCGAATCGCGGTCGCGCGGCCGGCTCGCCGCACCCCTGTCGCCGACGGACTCCTCGGGCTAGTCTGAGGGGAGACGTCGAAGGGATCCGCTTATGTCGCTCACATCGCAGGCATCGCAGTCAGGACCATCGCGCGGGCCGATCAACCCGTATGCGGGAATGCGCGACGTTCCCGAGTTCCAGCTGACGAGCACCGATATCCAGCAGGGCGAGCCGCTGCCGAACGAGACCTACGGCTCCGACTCCGGCGGCGACAACCGTTCGCCGCAGCTGAGCTGGTCGGGGTTCCCGGCGCAGACCAAGAGCTTCGCCGTCACCGCCTACGATCCCGATGCGCCGACCGGTTCCGGGTTCTGGCACTGGGCGGTGGCGAACATCCCCGCGAGCATCACGCATCTCGAGGCCGACGCGGGCAACCCCGCGAGCGGGCTCCTGCCCGAGGGGGCGATCACCCTGCCCAACGAGCTGCGCGCCGCGGAGTTCGTCGGCGCCGGCCCGCCCGAGGGCACGGGTGTGCATCACTACTGGTTCGTCGTGCACGCGCTCGACGTCGAGCGCGTCGAGGTGGATCCCGCCGCGACGCCGGCCGTGCTCGGATTCATGATGCGCGACGCGGTGCTCGCCCGGGGGATCCTCGTCGCCACCGGCGAATATGGGAGCCACTAGTCCAGCCTGAGCACCGCCGAGTCCCAATTTCCACCGTCTCGGCGTGCCCGGGGTCTTTATCACGTAAGCTTCCAACCATTCAGCGTGCCGATGCGCTGGATACTGGTAATGCATAGGATCCCGACAATGATCAAACAGCGCAGCTCGCTCGAACAGCTCCCCCTCTACGTCCCGGGCAAGAAGATGCCCCACGCCATCAAGCTTTCGGCCAACGAGAACCCGTATCCGCCGCTTGATTCGGTGCTGGAGACCGTACGAGAGGCTGCGCCCGGCTTTCACCTCTACCCCGATATGGGTGCGGTCGATCTGATCGCCCGCATCGCGCAGCGGCTGGAGGTGCGCCCGGAGGAGATCTCCGTGGGCGCCGGCTCGATCGAGGTGCTCGGCCAGATCATCAACGCGTCGGCCGACGAGGGCGACGAGGTGATCTTCGCGTGGCGCTCATTCGAGGCGTACCCGATCCTCACCCAGGTCGCGGGCGCGAAGCCGGTCATGATCCCGCTCACCGCAGACGAGCGTCACGATCTCCCCGCGATGGCCGCCGCCGTCACCGATAGGACGCGCGTCATCCTGCTGTGCACGCCGAACAATCCGACCGGCACCTCCCTCTCGACCGAAGAGATCGAAGGCTTCCTCGCATCGGTGCCGAGCGATGTGCTCGTCGTCATCGACGAGGCCTACGTGCACTTCAACACGGACGAGAACGCGGCCAGCGGCATCGACTTCTTCCGCCGCTACGACAACGTCGCGGTGCTGCACACCTTCTCGAAGGCGTACGGCCTTGCCGGTCTGCGCGTGGGCTACGCCGTCGCCCCCGAGCGCATCGCCGCGAATCTGCGCCGGGTCGCCATGCCCTTCGCGGTGAACACGCTCGCACAGGTCGCTGCGATCGCCTCGCTCGACGCCGAGCCCGAGTTGCAGAAGCGCGTCGACACCCTCGTCGGCGAGCGCGCCCGGGTCACCGCCGAGCTGCGCTCCATGGGTTGGAGCATCCCCGAGCCCTACGGCAACTTCGTCTGGCTGCGCGTCGAGACGGCCCGCATTCCCGAGGTCGACGCGGCGCTGCTCGAGAAGGGCGTGGTCACTCGCGCCTACCCGAGCGACGGCGTGCGGGTCACGATCGGCAGCCCCGAGATGAACGACACCTTCTTGGAAGCGATCCGCGCCGTCACCCCCGAATAGCGCCGGCCGAGAAAGGCCACGGAACCGCCGAGGCAGGGCGATGAGCCCCGGCCGCGGCGGTTTCGCGCGTCTCCGGGAAGTTGCCGGTCGCGGCGCATACAGTAGCCCTATGGGCATCGATCGCGACCGCGTACCGGCACTGGTGGCGCGCTGGATTGCAGGGGCGGATCACGCCTCGCCCCCGCAGACCGAATCCGAAGCGTCTCCCGCGACAGCGGAAGCCTCCGCCTCCGCGGAAGCCGGGGAGGCCATCGCGCCCGACCTGCTCGCCGGCGTGCGGCGCGACGCCGACGGCTTCGCCTTCACGCGCCGCCTGCTCGAGGCGCTCGCCGGCGCCGAGGATCTCGCCGCCGCCGCGCTCGGCTTCCGCGACGCCGCGCGTCACCTCCCCGCGTCGCTGCCGACCCGCGATCGCCTCGCGGTTCGCGCCGGCTGGATGGCCTCCCTCGGCCTCCCCTGGGCGGTGCTGCCGATCGCGCGCCGATTCATGCGCGACCGGCTCTCCCATCTCGTGCTCGCCGCCCGCACCCCCGCGGACGCCACCCGCGACAGCCACCTCGGCGAACTCCGCTCGGTGCTCACCGGCCACGCGGATGCGGGCTTCACCACCGTGCTGCAGCCCATCGGGGATGCGGTGCTCGGCCCCGCCGGCGCCCAGGCGGAGCTCGATCGTCTGATCGGACTCGTCGGCGAGCCCTCCGTCACGCATCTCGCGATCGACCCCGAGCGCATCATCCCGGGCACCGACTGGGGCATCGACGCCGATGCCGACCGCGCCGCGGTGCTCTTGCAGCCGCTGTTCACAGCGGCGCGCGACTCCGGAACCGTCATCGCCTTCGCACCGAGCAGCTATCGCGCGGCTTGCCTCGCACCCGAGCTCATCATCCGCGGCGTCGCGAGCGCTGAACTCGATCCGCTGCGCACCGGCATGCATCTGCCCGCCGAGCTTCCCGAATCGCGCGAGTGGCTCGAGCGCCTCATCCGCTTCTCCGCGCAGCGCGTCGCCGATGGCGGATCCCCGCTCGAGCTCACCATCGCGATCGGGGCGATCGCCGCCGGCGAGCGGATCCGCTCCCTGCATACCGGGCTCCCCGTGCCGACGCTCGACGGCCGTCTCGAGCAATCGGCCCAGTGGCTGCGCCTCACCGAGCTGCTGCTCGACGCCGCCTCCGTGAGCACCGGGCTTCCGCAGTTCCTGCCGGTGGTGGCGAGCGAGGATCCGCATCTGCTCGCGGCGGCGACGCTCATGGCGGCCGAGCGGGGGATCGAGGATCGCCTCGCTGTGCAGCTGCGCTCGGGCACGGCACCCCAACTCGCACGGCGCGTACGCGACGACGGCATCACGGTGCGGCTGCAGCTGCCGCTCACGTCGCCAGACGAGTTCTCGGGCGCGGTGGAGCTGCTGCTGACGCTCGCGAGCGAGGTCGCCGCGGACGGCTCGGCGCTCGCCGCAGCGCAGGAGCTCACGAATTTCGAGGCCGTACGAGAGACCGAGCAGGAGCTCTTCGAAGCAGCGGCCGCGCGCGCCGACGAACCGTTCCCGGCGTCGCATCGCGTGCAGTCCCGCGCGCGCGAGTGGGATCCGAGCGAGCGCGACAGCGCGCTCTTCTACCGACCGCCGTCGGATTCCGGGCGTCACGACACGGGCGGGCTGACCGCGGCGGTTCTCGGCCTGCGTCGCGGCGCCGACGGCGACGTGCAGGTGCAGGCGGACGGGCCGAGCCTGCGCGTGCCTCATATCTCCGAGTCGGGCTTCGCGAATGAACCCGACACCGACCCCGCAGTGCTCGAGAACCGGCTGTGGCTGCGCGGACTGCTCGAGCGCGCCGCCGGGCTGCGCCACGCCTCGGCGGATACGGTGGCGATCGATCCGCTGCGATTCGCCGGTGCTCATGCGGAAGCCGATGCGAGCGACTCTGCCCGTGTCGGGGCTGCTGCCGAGATGGATCTCGACGCGCTGCTCGCGGCCTCCGAGTCCTGGGGCGCGCTCGCGGCGCGGGATCGCGCGACGAGGCTGCGCCGCCTGGCCCTCGGCGCGGCGGCCGCCCGCGATCGCCTGATCGTCGAGCTCGCGGCGGAGAACGGCGCGCCGGTGCACCTGCTCGATGCCGAGGTGAACGGCACGATCGATGCGTCGCGGTATCTCGCGAATCTGGCCGACGGCCTCGGCGCGCAGCGCGGCGCGCAGTTCCGCCCCGATCCGCTCGCGATGCTCGTGTTCGAGGCGGGCGTGCCGCTCGCCGAGCGGGCCGAAGCCCTGCTCGCCGTGCTCGCGGCGGGATCGGCCGCTCTGGTGCTCGCGGCGCCCGAGGTGCTCGCGTCCACGACGGCGCTGCTCGAGGAATGGGCGGCGGCGGGGCTTCCGGCGGAGATCGTGGCCGTGGCCGCGCTCTCCGACTCGAGCGAGGCGCTCGCCGCGGATCGGCGCATCAACCGCGCTCTGGTGCTCGGAAGCCGCGAGCGGGCGCGGAACCTCATCCGCCGAAGGCCGGATCTGCACGTCGACGGGCGATTCCGCGCGCCCGGCACGGTCATCATCACCTCGAGCGCGCATCCGACCGAGGCCGCGCGAGACGCGGTGCGCTCGGCGTTCGGCGGCGGGATGGGCGACGCGCGATCCGCCCGCATCGTCATCGCGGTGGGATCCGCGGCGCGATCCGCCCATCTGCGCGAGCAGTTGAGCGACGCCGTGCGCGCGCTTCGCGTCGGCGATTCGGCGGCCGCGGGAAGCGGCGACCCGCTCGACTTCGATTTCGGGCCGCTCGTCGCCCCGCCGGGCGAGGCGGGGCGACGAGCGCTCACCGAGCTCGAGCAC
>JBDIAD010000090.1:0-5877 GCA_039812205.1 Leucobacter sp. | reverse complement strand
GCTCGGATTGCCGAAGTTGCGGCCGATCGAATCGCAGATGTACGCGCGAGCGGTACCCGCTGCCGGGTCGCCGTAGTTCGTGTAGCCCTGGATGTTCGCGTCGAAGTTGAACTCCTGGAATGCGGCCACGTTCTCGGCCGCGCGCTCGGACACCGTGACGGTGACGTTCACGCCCACCTTCGACCACATCGACTTGAGCACGTTGCCCAGTTCGACGCGCTCCGGCGGATCGTTGCGCACCAGCAGATTCATGTCGAAGCGATGGCCGCTGGAATCGGCCGGGTAGCCCGCTGCGTCGAGCGCCTTGGCCGCTGCCTCGACGTTGAAGGGGTACATCTTGTTGTAGTCGACGTCGCCGGTGTACGACCAGTGCGCGTCGCCGATGGCGCTCACGCCGGGCTTGCCGCGACCGAACCACACCTTGTCGACGAGGTACTGGCGATCGACCGCCTCGAACAGCGCCTTGCGCACGTCGGCGTTGTCGAACGGCGCGCGCTTGGTGTTGAAGAAGAGGATCTGACCCGATGCGGTGCCGAGGTTGATGTCCTCGACCGAGACGTTCTTCACGCCCTGCAGCTGCTGCGACGCATTCGCGCTGAGCGTGTTGATGTAGTCGATCTCACCCGCCTTGATCGCCGAGACCGCCGATGCCGTGTCGGTGATGATCTGGCCGACGAGCTTGTCCGCCTTGGGCAGTCCCTTCTGCCAGTAGTCCTGATTGCGCTCGAGGGTGTAGGTCTGGCCGGGGACGGCCTCGCCCCAGGTGAACGGGCCGGTGCCCACGGGGGTGATCTCCTTCGCCTGCTGGGATTGCGGATCAACGCCCTCCCAGATGTGCTTCGGGAGGATCGCGCCGTTGTGACCGCACTCCGTGAGCAGCAGGAAGGGGGCGAAGGGCTGGGAGAGCTTCACCACCGCGGTGCGCTCGTCGGGCGTGTCGACGCCGACGAAGACCTTCGAGACATCGCCCCAGAGCGGTCCGTTCTTCGTGCTCATGTTCTCGTAGGTGTACTTCACGTCGTCGGAGGTGAAGGGCTCGCCGTCGTGCCAATTGGCTTCGACGAGGTGGAAGGTGTACTCGAGTCCGTCGTCCGAGATCTCCCAGCTCTCCGCGAGACGGGGGATCGCCTTGCCGCCGGTCTCCACACCGGTGAGGCCCTGGTAGATCGTGCAGCCGAGCTGCTGATCGGCGAAGCCGGTGGTCATCGTCGGATTCACGATGCTCGGATCGCTGCCCATCTGGAAGATGATGGTGCCGCCGCCACCGGCCTCACCGTCATCGCCTCCGCCGCCTCCGTTGCCGCCCGACGAACAACCGGTCAGGGCGAGAGCGGCGATCGCTCCGACTGCCGGCCATCGCCAGAGCGATCGCGCGCGCTTCTTCGTTGAAGCCATTGATTCCTCCTCATTGGATGGTGTGGATGAGAGTTGGGGGTCTGTGTGGCAGCAGCAACGGCCGCGCGTGTGCGGGCGTCGGCTGGGGCCCGGGTCGGTCACGCGCGGGCGTTCGAATGCAAACTCGTGTGCGAGCGCGTATCAGGGAGTGAGAGCGCCTCGGAATGGGGATACGCCCCGGAGGGGGAAAAGGGAATCGCCATCGAGTCCAGGGACATATCGCGCTGTCATCCTTTCGCCTGCGACTTCGTTGTTCAGGCCATCGGGGTTCGCGGCTTAGCATGCCACTGAAACTTCGCGCGTGTCAACAGTTCACAGGTTCGCGAGCCGTCGCAAAAGCCTGTTTCCGCCCGGCTGGGCCGGATGCCGCTTACTGCGCAGTAGGCCCCGCGGTTATTGCGAATCGTGCAACGAAGCGATCACGATTTGCCATAAGCGCGCAGCTTCTTTCCGTAGTCAGTATTTTCCCTGTGAATCGCTAGCATTCTACGCAAGTGATAACGAGGTCACTCACGCCGCCAGCGAGGGCGGTTTCAGGTGTCCGTGCAGCGCCCCTGAAACCAGAGGCAGTGCGTGCAACACGATTGAATCGCTCGAGGAAGTGGGATTCGAAGATGGCCGATATGCCGGCAAAACCTGCGAAGCACATGATCATCACCACCTTTATCGCGGCAGCCGGGTACCACCGCGAAGCGTGGCGCCGCCCCGAGAGCCGGGCCGAGGAGCTCGGGCGCCTCAGTCTGGTCAAGGACATGGTGCAGATGGCAGAGGCGGCGAAGATCGACTCGGTCTTCTTCGGCGATATCAGCTCGGGCGACACCTATCGCAATCAGCACATGAGCTCCTCGGGGCTGAACGAGCCGGTCTCGCTCATGGGAGCCCTGTCTGCCGTGACCTCGAAGATCGGGCTCAGCGGCACGATCTCGACCAGCTACTCCTACCCGTACCAGACCGCGCGTCAGCTCTGCGGCATCGATAATCTCAGCGGCGGTCGCGCCGGCTGGAACATCGTCACGTCCTCCAACGGCAACGAGAACTTCGGCATGGACGAGATGCCCCCGCGCGAGGAGCGCTACGCCCGCGCTTTCGAATTCGTCGAGGCCTGCGTGCAGCTCTGGGACAGCTGGAGCGATGACGCGGTGCTCGTGAATCGCGAGACCGGCCAGTGGGTCGATCCGGATCTCATGCGCACGATCAACTACGAGGGCAAGTACTACAAGGTCAAGGGGCCGTTCAACATGCGGCGCTCGCCGCAGGGGCATCCGGTGCTCTTCCAGTCGGGCCAGTCCCCGGACGGCATGCATCTCGCGGCGAAGTACGCGGACGGCGTGTACACCGCGCAGAACCGCATGGAGGAATCCATCGCGACGGTGGCGGCCTATCGCCCCCTGCTGGAGCGGGAGGGGCGCGATCCCGATTCGCTGAAGATCCTGCCGGGCCTGCTGCCGATTCTCGGCGAGACCCGCAAGGAGGCCGAGGAGTACGCGGAGGAGCTCACGCAGACCATCAACTGGCCGGTCGGGCTGCATCAGCTGCAGCAGATGGCGAGCATCGACCTGTCCAAGTATGACCTCGACGATCGCATTCCGGCCGAGGCCTGGGAGAATCCGACCAAGCCCCCGAGCAGCCGTGCGCGCATCTTCAAACGCTATTCCGAGGAGGGCGCGACGATCCGCGACCTCATCATCCAGACGTCGCGCTCGGGCGGCCACCAGTGGGCCGTCGGCACCGCCTCGGACATCGTCGACATCATGGTCGAGTGGTTCGAGAACAAGGCCTGCCACGGCTTCAACCTGAACCCGCCGTCGATGCCGCTCGGCCTCGAGCGCATCTGCAAACTGCTCATCCCCGAGCTGCAGAACCGCGGCTACTTCCGCGAGGAGTACGAGGGCGATACGCTCCGCGACCACTTCGGCCTGCCCTATCCGCCGGCGTGGGATAAGCAGTAATTCGCGCGGCGGCGACGCGCACCGACCTCGGCTCGGCCGATCCACTCGATGGTGGATCGGCCGAGCCGTTTCCGGGCGGTTGCCGGGTCGGGCAAGCGTTGCGGCTTTTCGCTCTCGCCAGTAGCATGCTAGTTGTCGGCGCCGCGCAGCACCGCGCGGCCGCCATTCCCTCCGGTGTGATGTAGAGCAATGACGCTCGGAAAGCGACCCATCGTGAACGAAGACTACGAGGTTCGAAAGCCCAAGAACCATATGATCCTGACGGTGTTCCTCGCGGCCGCGGGATACCACCGCGAGGCCTGGCGCATGCCGGGCAGCCGGGCCGAGGAGCTGGGGCGGCTCTCCCTCGTGAAGGACCTCGTGCAGATGGCCGAGGCCTCGAAGGTCGACTCGGTCTTCCTGGGCGATCAGAGCTCGGGGGCGATCTTCCGCGATAATCAGGCGATCAACTCCTCCGGTCTGAACGAGCCCATCTCGGTGCTCTCCTCGCTCGCGCAGTACACGAGCAGGATCGGGCTCTCCGGCACGATCTCCACGACGTACTCGCTCCCGTACCAGACCGCCCGACAGCTGAACGGCCTGGACGCCATGAGCAACGGCCGCGCGGGCTGGAACATCGTGACCTCCTTCAGCGGTGGCGAGAACTTCGGGCTCGACGAACTGCCGCCCCGCGAAGTGCGCTACGGCATGGCCTACGAGTTCGTCGACGCCTGCGTGCAGCTCTGGGACAGCTGGAGCGACGATGCCGTGGTCGTCGATCGCGAGGGCGGGTACTGGGTCGATCCGAAGCTCGTGCGCGATATCGATTTCGAGGGCGAGTACTACCGGGTGAAGGGCCCGCTGAACATGCGCCGCTCTCCCCAGGGGCGCCCGGTGCTCTTCCAAGCCGGGCAGTCCGAAGCCGGCATGCGACTGGGGGCGCGCTTCGCTGAGGGCATCTATACGACGCAGAACAACATGCAGGACTCCATGAAGACCGTGGCCGCATACAAGCCGCTGCTCGAGGCAGTGGGGCGCCGCCCCGATTCGCTGAAGGTGCTCCCGGGCATCCTGCCGATCCTGGGGGAGACCCGTGCCGAGGCGCAGGACTACGCCGACTACCTCACGGCGCATATCAACTGGGATCTCGGGGCGCTGGGGCTCAGCCGCACCACCGGCATCGACCTGTCGCAGTACGACTTCGACGACCGTATTCCGCACGAGGCATGGGAGGCGAGCACCGTGGCGCGCAATGACGAGCGGCGGGAGATCTACCGGCAGATGTCCGAGAACGATCGGCTCACGATCCGCGAACTCATCACGCACAGCGCCCGCACCGGCGGACATCAGGTGGCGATCGGGACGGCCTCGGATGTGGCCGACATCATGATCGAGTGGTTCGAGAACGAGGCGTGCCACGGTTTCAATCTGAACCCGCCGTCGATGCCCGACGGGCTCGAGAAGATCTGCACGCTGCTCGTCCCCGAGCTGCAGAGTCGCGGCTACTTCCGCGAGGAGTACGAGGGCACGACGCTGCGCGAGCACATGGGCCTGCCCTACCCGCCCGCGTGGGACAAGCAGCAGGCGCGGCCCGGAGCCGCGTGAGGCGGATCTGATGTCATTGCGGCTGCAAGACCGGGCTTGTAGCATGCTAGTTGAAGGCGCCGCGTTGGAGCACCACGCCGATGCCTCCCTCCCCGGTTCGGATTGAGCGATGAAGCTCGGAAAGCGAATGCACGATGGCACTTGACGCACCTAAGAACCCCAAGCACATGGTCCTCACCTCCTTCATCACGCCGGGAGGGAGGTACCAGAGCGCGTGGAAACTCCCCGACAGCCGAGTCGAAGAACTGGGGCAGCGATTCGACCTCGTGCACGATCTCGTGCAGTACGCGGAGGACGCCAAACTCGACTCGATCTTCTTCGGCGACATGAACACCGCCGACTCGCTCCTGCAGCAGGATCTGCAGCCCTCCGGCCCGCACGAACCGGTCACCACCATGGCCGCGCTCGCGGTGACGACGAAGAAGATCGGCCTCTCGGGAACGATCTCGACGACGTTCTCCTACCCGTACCAGATCGCCCGCATGATGACGGGCATCGATCATCTCAGCAACGGCCGCGCGGGCTGGAACATCGTCACCTCCTCGCGGGGCATGGAGAACTTCGGCTACTCGCCCGAGGACTTCCCGCCGAACACGGTGCGCTACGCGATGGCCGACGACTTCCTCGAGATCTGCACGAGACTCTGGGACTCCTGGTCCGACGACGCGGTGGTGGTGGATCGCGAACGCGGGCTGTGGGTCGATCCGGCCCGCGTGCAGGAGATCAATTACACGGGCGAGTACTTCTCGTCGAAGGGTCCGCTGAACATGCGGCGCTCCCCGCAGGGCCGACCGGTGCTCTTCCAGGCCGGGCAGTCGGATGTCGGCATGGCGTTCGGCATCAAGTACGCCGACGCGATCTACGCCGTGCAGAACGACATGGACGAGTCGATCAAGTACATGAAGATGTACGAGAGGCTGCTCACCGACGCGGGCCGGCACCCCGGGAG
>JBDIAD010000089.1:0-5881 GCA_039812205.1 Leucobacter sp. | reverse complement strand
TGCCGCCGCCCCGGCCGCCGGTGGCGCAGCTGAGGCCGTCGAGGAGAAGGACGAGTTCGACGTCCTCCTCGACGCCGTCGGCGACAAGAAGATCCAGGTCATCAAGGTCGTGCGCGAGCTCACCGGCCTGGGCCTCGGCGAGGCGAAGGCCCTCGTCGAAGAGGCGCCGAAGAACGTGCTCGAGGGCGCGAAGAAGGACGCCGCAGAGGACGCCAAGGCGAAGCTGGAAGAGGCGGGCGCGACCGTCAAGCTCGTCTAAGCTCTCCGCGCGAAAGAAGGGGTGGATGCCGTTGGCATCCACCCCTTCTGCGTGCTCCGCGGACGCCTACGCTCCGGCCGCAGTGAGAATCGCCGCAGCGGTGGCGAGCGTCGCCGCGTAGGTGTCGCCGTCGTGCATCATGCTCGCCGACTGCGCCACCACGACGGCGTCGCGGTCGGGGAAGACGAGGATGCACTGCCCGAAGACGCCCTGCGCGGTGATGCAGCGCACATTGCTCAGGCTGCCGTCGAGCGAGGTCTCGGGGTGCGGCCACCATCCGAGCTCGTAGCCGAACCCCGCGGACATGGGCAGCCGCCCCGGGGCGCGCACGCCCGTCGTCTCGGCCGCGCTCTCGGCGATGCGCCGGAACCAGCCGTCGGGCACTGCGGGGCCGCCGCGCCCCAGCAGTGAGTCGAGCACGAACAGGCCGATCCGCCCCATATCGCGAAGCGTGGTCATCAGGCCGCCGTGACCGTCCGCGTCGCCGGCCGCCGTCACACGCGCGATGCCGTCGTGCTGCATCCCCGCCGGCACCCAGATCTGCTCCTCGAGAACGCGCTCGTACGACTTCCCGTAGACGCGCCGCAGCGTCTCGGCGAGCAGGTAGAAGTTGAAGTCGTAGTATTCGAACTCGGCCCCCGGCTCGGCGAAGCGGGTCTGCGTCTTGGCCCATTCGATCACGGCGGTCGGCTCCGGATCCGCGTAGGCCTCGGTGCGGCGGCTGAAACGCTCGGACTCGTCCTCGTCGGAGCCGATGACGATGTCGTTCACACCCGAGCTCATGTTCAGCAGGGAGCGGATCGTCGAATCCCCGTAATCGCAGCCCTCGAGCTCGGGGATGTACGCGGCGACGCGTTCATCGAGATCGACGAGCCCCGCCGCGATCGCGGTGGCGACCAGGGTCGAGGTGACCGATTTCGTGCAGGAGTGGACGATGGAGCGCGACTGATCGGTGTTGCCTCCGCGATACGCCTCGAACACCACCTCGCCGCCCTGCAGGGCGAGCAGCCCCACCATGCCCCAGCGGGCCATCGACGCCTCGACCTCCGCGAGCGTCTCGGCGTCGAGTGCGAAGCCCGGCCGCTCGGGGAGCTCCCGGAACCCGGCCCCGTGCCGCACCTGCGCGGTGAGGTTGCCCGCGACCTCGTTCTGATTGCGGTAGATGAAGGGGCGGATCTCCGGGCCGGCGGTCACCGCGCTCTTCTGATCCGCCAGGACGTACGTCCCCCACTCCGGATCCAGATTCTTATCTCCGAGCTTCCCGCTGTTGTCATACAGGCCCATGCGCTGCCTCTTCCTCGAGGGTGGTGACGATCATTCGAAACGCGCCTCCGCCCAGCCGATCGCGCCCTGCACGACGTCGACCTTGAGATCCGAACGGATCGCGTACTTGCCAACATACTGGCGAATCACCATGGAAGGCATATCGGCCAGCAATGCGGTGTCGATCTTCGCGTAGAGATCGCGGCGCTCCCCGACATCGGTCGCCGCGGCGGCCGCCTCCCAGACCTTGTCGAGCTCGGAGTTGCAGTAGCGGCTCGAGTTCGCGAACTGCGTGCCGATGCTGCTGCACACGTAGACGCGCGCGGTGCCCGCCGCCGGGTCGCCGAAGCTCGTCAGCTGCTGCGAGGTGAGATCGTAGTCGGTGCCGGTCGAGGTGGCCTCGAGGAATGCGGCGCGCTCCATCTTCACGACCTCGACATCGACGCCGACCTGCGCCCACATCGACTTGATGGCGAGGGCGAGCTGCTCGAGCTCGGGCGGGTCGGCGACCGTGACGAACTTGAGGGCGAATCGCTTGCCCGATGCATCGGCCGGGTGCCCTGCCGCGTCGAGCGCCTTGCCGGCCGCCTCGATATTGAAGGGGAGATCCTTGGTGTAGTCGACGACCCCGGAGTTCGCCCACTTGTCGAGGATCGCGCTCACGCCCGGTTCGCCGTCGCCGAAGTACACCTTCTCCAGGAGGTAGTCGCGATCGATCGCCTGCACCAGCGCGCGTCGGACCGCCGGCTCGCTCACGATGGGTCGTTCGACGTTGAAGAAGAGGTAGTCGGCCGCGGGGTTGCCGCCGAGGGTGTCGGCGACGGTGAAGCCGCCGATCTGCTCGAGCTCGGCGATCTGGTTGCCGCCGAGCTGCGGCATGAAGTCGAGCTCGCCGGCCTGCATCGCCGACATGGCCGAGCGATTCTCGGGGATCACCTGCGCGATGAGCTTCGCGATCTTCGGGGTGCCGCCCCAGTAGTCGTCGTTGCGCACGAGGGCGATCTCCTGCCCCGGCGTGTAGTGGTCGAATTTGAAGGATCCCGTGCCGATGGGCGGGACGTCGACGGCGTTCACCGTCGCCATGTCGACGTCCTTGTAGACGTGCTCGGGAAGGATCGCGCCGTTGTGGCTCGTCCGCGTGAGGAGCAGGATCGGGGCGTACGGGGTCTTCAGCTTCAGCACGGCCGTGTGCTCGTCGGGGGTGTCGACGCCCTGGAAATTGCCCTTGATGCGACCCCAGACCGGGCCGTAGGGGAGGCTCACCTTCTCGTAGGTGAACTTCACGTCGGCCGAGGTGAACGGCTCGCCGTCGTGCCATTTCACATCGTCGCGCAGGTGGAAGGTGTATTCGAGACCGTCGTCCGAGATATCCCAGCTCTCGGCGAGGGCCGGGGCCGCGAGGCCGTCCTTGTCGGGCATCGTGAGGCCCTCGAATATGACGCTGCCCACCTGCTGGTCGGGGTAGCCGGTCGTCATTGCGGGGATCATGCTGACCGGGTCGGCCTGAATGCGATAGATGACGGTATCGGTGCCGCCGCCGCCGTCTCCGTTCCCATTGCCCGATGCGCAGCCGCTGAGCGCGAGCATCGCCGCCGCCGCGATCGCCGTGATTTTGAGCACACGTGCCATAACCAGTAACTCCCTTGTTATTGGGTGGGTGCGGCCCGTGCTCGGGTCGCACTACTAGCATGCTACTCATTTTGAGGCCGCAGTGGGAGAGCCGTGCCGAATTGCGATCGCGCGTCTCGCGCCCGCGCTCGAATTCTTGGACTGGGCGTAAAAACTCCTGTTCCTGACGATCTTCCATCAATTCGGCGACGGGGGTGGCGGTGGTGCGAAGGCGACTGGTAACGTGCTGAAGTTGCCTCGATCGCCTTCGCTCAGCGGCATGCTGAAATCGGCGCCACGGCATCCGATGACGAAAGGCTCAGCTTGGCACTTCTCAGAATCTCTCTGCAGTACGCGAGGCCCTACTGGGGCTGGCTCGTGGCTGTCTTCCTCCTGCAGCTCGCGGCGACCATCGCGGCGCTCATGCTGCCGAGCCTGAACGCCGAGATCATCGACAAGGGCATCCGGCTCGGCGACACGGACTTCATCTGGGGCACCGGCGGGATCATGCTGCTGGTCTCCTTCGGTCAGCTCATCTCCGCCGTCGCCGCCGTCTACTGCGGCGCCCGTGCTGCGATGTCGATCGGGCGCGACCTGCGCCGCGCGGTCTTCCGCAAGGTCGACACCCTCTCGACCCTGGAGGCGACCCGGTTCGGCGCCGGCACCCTCATCACCCGCGGCACGAACGATGTGCAGCAGGTGCAGATGCTCGTGCTCATGACCCTGAACTTCATGGTGTCGGCCCCGATCATGGCGATCGGCGGCATCATCATGGCGCTGCGCGAAGACGCCGGGCTGTCGTGGCTCGTGTGGGCATCGGTCGGCGTGCTCGCCATCATCGTCGGATTCCTCGTGCGCCTGCTGCTGCCGCTCTTCCGGCAGATGCAGGAGCGCGTCGACGACATCAACAGCGTGCTGCGCGAGCAGATCATGGGCATCCGCGTGGTGCGCGCCTTCGTGCGCGAACCCTTCGAGGCAGACCGCTACGGCGTCGCGAACAGGAACATCACCGACATCTCGGTGCGAGTCGGCAACGTCTTCGTGCTCATGTTCCCGCTCATCATGATGGTGCTGCACATCGCCACCGCCGCGGTGCTGTGGTTCGGCGGCTATCGCGTGAGCTCGGGCGAGATGGAGGTCGGCTCGCTCACCGCGTTCCTGCAGTACCTGCTGCAGATCCTCGTCGCCGTCATGATGGGCACCTTCATGGTGATGATGATCCCGCGCGCCGTCGTGTGCGCGGAGCGTCTGCGCGAGCTCTTCGACACCGAGTCCACCCTCTCCTTCCCCGAACGGGAGACCGTCGCGACCCCGACCTCCGGCCGCGTGCAGTTCGATGACGTCACCTTCGGCTTCCCGGGAGCGGAGCTCCCGGTGATCCGCAATATGAGCTTCACCGCCGAGCCGGGCAAGACCACCGCCATCATCGGTTCCACCGGTTCGGGCAAGACCACGCTGCTCGGGCTCATCCTGCGACTCTTCGACCCGCAGGCCGGGCAGGTCACGATCGACGGCGCACCCGTGCAGGCTCTCACCCGGCAGCAGCTGTCGCGCGCCGTGAGTCTCGTACCGCAGCGCCCGTACCTGTTCTCGGGCACGATCGCATCGAATCTGCGCTTCGGAGACGCCGACGCCAGCGATGACGATCTGTGGGAGGCGCTGCGCGTCGCCCAGGGCGAGGATTTCGTGCGCGAGAAGGAGCTGCAGCTCGCCGAGCCGGTCGCGCAGGGAGGCACGAGCGTCTCGGGCGGCCAGCGTCAGCGCCTGTCGATCGCCCGCACCCTGATCGCGAAGCCGCGCATCTACCTGTTCGACGACTCGTTCTCGGCGCTCGATGTGGCCACCGATGCGCGTCTGCGCGCCGCGCTGCCCGCGGCGACACAGGGCGCGACGACGATCATCGTGGCGCAGCGCGTCTCGACGATCACCGAGGCGGACCAGATCCTGGTGCTCGAGGACGGCGAGATCGTCGGCCGCGGCACGCACCACGAGCTGCTCGCGAGCAACGAGGTGTACCAGGAGATCGTGAGATCCCAGCTGGACGAGGAGGAGGTGGCCTGATGGCGAAGCATGCGAAATCCACCGCGGTGAAGGACGACGAGTTCGAGCTGCCGGAAGATTATTCCGCGAATACCTCCGACGACTGGCTGGGGGATCAGCCGGTGAAGAAGGCGAAGCACTTCTGGCCGTCGGCCAAGCGCATGTTCGGGCTCCTGAAGCCCGAGAAGGGGCTGTTCTCCTTCGTGGTCGGCCTCGTCGTCATCTCGGTCGTGCTCATGGTGATCGCGCCGCGGGTGCTCGGCGAGGCGATGGACGTCATCTTCAACGGCATCATCGGTGCGGGGCTGCCCTCGGGCGTGTCGCTCGAAGACGTGATCGCCGGCGCCCGGGCGGAGGGCAACACCCAGTTCGCCGACATGCTCGCGGGCACGAACGTCGTCCCCGGCGAGGGCATCGACTTCGGCCTGCTCGCCGTGCTCATCGGTGCGGTGCTCGGCCTCTACCTCGTCGCGTCCTTCCTCATGTGGTGGCAGGGCTACATCCTGAACCGCCTCGTGATGCGCATCGTCTACCGCCTGCGCCAGGAGATCGAGGAGAAGATCAACCGGCTGCCGCTGTCGTACTTCGACCGCCATCAGCGCGGCGACATGCTCTCGCGAGTGACCAACGACGTCGACAACATTCAGCAGGCGCTGCAGCAGGCGTTCTCGCAGCTGGTGCAGTCGGTGCTCACGGTTGTGGGCATCGCGA
>JBDIAD010000088.1:0-6008 GCA_039812205.1 Leucobacter sp. | reverse complement strand
GTCACCACGATCACCGGCAGCACGATCGCGTGCTCGGCGAAGCGGAAGATCGCGGAGGGATCGCTCAGCAGCACCGAGGTGTCGATGACGTAGGTGAGGTCCTGGGTTTCGGTCACGGTGACTCCTCTGATGCCGCGTGCAGCCGTGCGCTCGGCCACGCGGACCGGCCGCACCTCGGATGGACCATCCGATGGCTCTCACGCTACGCCGGGTCGTGCTCCGGCGTGCCGTTCGACACGCACGCCCGCGTGAACGTCAGCCGTCGCGCGAGTGCACCGAAGCGCCTGCGCGTCGGCCTGCGTTCATTTCGCGAAGCGATCGGTGGCGCGGATCAGCGCGTCGACGATGCCGGGTTCGCTCGCCGAATGCCCCGCGTCGGGGACGATCTCGAGCCGCGCCTGCGGCCATGCCCGGTGCAGGTCCCAGGCGGTCGTCGCCGGCGTGCACGCGTCGTACCTGCCCTGCACGATCACCCCGGGGATCCCCGCGAGCTTCCCGGCCTGCGCGATCAGCTGCCCCTCGTCGAGCCAGCCGCCGTGCGTGAAGTAGTGGTTCTCGATGCGGGCGAAGGCGACTGCGGCCGCAGTGTCGGCGCGGGCCTTCGCGATGGCCTCGGCATCGGGGTGGAGACGCACCGTGGAGTTCTCCCACACCGTCCACGCGACCGCGGCGGGCACGTGCACGGCCGGGTCGGCGTCGAAGAGACGCCGATGGTACGCGCGCACCAGGTCGTCGCGCTCGCCCTCGGGGATCTGTTCGAGGTACTCCTCCCACGCGTCCGGGAAGAGGAACGACGCGCCCGACTGATAGAACCAGTCGATCTCGCGCTTGCGGAGCGTGAAGATGCCGCGGAGCACCAGCTCGGTGACTCGCTCGGCATGGGTCTGGGCGTAGGCCAGCGCGAGGGTGGATCCCCACGAGCCGCCGAACACCTGCCAGCGTTCGAGCCCCAGGTGCTCCCGCAGCCGCTCGATATCGGCCACCAGATGCCACGTCGTATTCGCGTCCAGGTCCGCGTCGGGCGCGCTCGCGTGCGGGGTGCTGCGCCCGCAGCCGCGCTGATCGAAGAGCACCGCGCGGTATCTCTCGGGATCGAAGAATCGTCGCATGTCGGGCGAAACGCCGCCGCCCGGGCCGCCGTGCAGGACGACCACCGGCTTGCCGTCCGGATTGCCGCTGGCCTCCCAGAAGATCTCCTGGCCGTCGCCCACGTCGAGCATGCCCCGAGCGTACGGTTCGATCGGCGGGTAGAGAGTGCGCAGTGCCTCGGTCATGCGATCCACTGTATGCCCGGTGACGGGCGGCGGCTACGCCTGGTTCGCGGTGGCCTTCGCGGCGGCGCGCAGATCCTTCTCGTGCACCGGCCAGTCCCCCGCCGCGACCCGTTCCTCGACGTACGCCTGGGCCTCGGCCTGACGCTCGGCCTCGATGCCCGTCGCGATCTCGGCGCGCAACAGCTCCGGTGTGAGGCCGAACGCCTCCACGAGCGGAAGCGCGATGGTGCGCACCCGCCCGATCAGCCGATCGATGTATGCGCTCACGGCCTCGACGCGCGGGCCGGAGAGCCTGCCGTTCACGAGGTACCAGGTGGCGTTGCGCTCGATGAGGCCGAGTCCGAAGAGGTCGCGCAGCCAGGTCATCGCCTGCAGGGTGTCGCCCTCGAACTGCTCGAGCGCGTCGGTGAAGGCCTCCCACTGCAGGAGCTCCCCGTGCGCGCGCGCCGCCTCGATGAGCTTGTGCTGCTGGGCGTTGAACGCGGCCTGCTCGGCGATCGCGCGGGCGGCCCGATCTCCCTTCGGCACGTTCTTGGTCGCGTCGCGCATCGCCATGGCGATCTGCGCGATCATCGTCTGCACCCGATCGGTGAGCAGCTCGCGCTGCGCCTCGGGGCTGCGCATGTGCTCGACCGAACGCGCGATCTGCCCGAGGTCGGCGATGCTCTGGCCGATCTGGCGCAGGCCGAAGCGGGTGAGCCCCTCGCCCACCTGGCCGACGACCGCGCGCGCGAGCGCGGCCGCGTCGGCGTCCTTGAACTGCCGCGCGTAGTCGGTGAGCAGCCGCTTGCCGACGAGCTGCAGCAGCACGTTGTTGTCGCCCTCGAAGGTGACGTAGATGTCGAGATCGTGACGCAGCTCCGTGATCCGGTTCTTCGCCATGAAACCCGCGCCCCCGCACGCCTCCCGGGCCTCCTGCAGGGTGTCGAGCGCGGCCCAGGTCGAGAGCGGCTTCAGTGCGGCGGCGAGGGTTTCGAGGTCTTCGCGAGCCTCATCGCTCGCGTCCTTCCCCGAGAACACCGCATTGAAGGAGGTGAGCAGGCGATGCCCCGCGAACTGCATGGCGTAGGTCTGCGCGAGCAGCGGCAGCAGTCGCCGCTGGTGCTTGCCGTAGTCCAGCAGCACCGTCTCGCGCCCGTCGGGCCCGGGGAACTGCCGCCGTTCGCCCGCGTAGCGGATCGCGATCGCCAGGGCGGCCTTCATCGCGTTCACCGCCGAGCCGTCCAGCGACACGCGCCCCTGCACGAGCGTGCCGATCATCGTGAAGAAGCGCCGACCCGGGCTCTCGATCGGCGAGGAATAGGTGCCATCGGCCGCGACGTCCCCGTAACGGTTCAGCAGATTCGTGCGGGGCACGCGCACGTGCGTGAAGTGCAGGCGGCCGTTGTCGATGCCGTTCAGCCCGCCCTTCACTCCGTCGTCCTCCGACCCGACGCCCGGCAGCAGTTCGCCGTCGGGCGTGCGGATCGGCACGAAGAACGCGTGCACCCCGTGGTTCACGCCGCGGGTGATGAGCTGCGCGAATACGACCGCCGCCTGCCCGTGCAGTGCGGCATTGCCGAGGAACTCCTTCCACGCACCGCGGAAGGGGGTGTGGATCTCGAACTCCTCGGTCTCGGGGTCGTACGTCGCGGTCGTCGCGACCGATGCGACATCGCTGCCGTGCCCGATCTCGGTCATCGCGAAGGCGCCCGGCAGCGTGAGGTCCATCACATCGGGGAGCCACTTCTCGTGGTGCGGACGTGTGCCGAGATGCAGGATCGCGGCGCCGAACAGCCCCCACTGCACGCCGCTCTTGATCTGCAGCGACGGATCAGCGAAGACGAGCTCTTCGAACGCCGCCAGGTTGCCGCCGTGGTTGTCGCCGCCGCCGAGATCGCTCGGGTAGGCGCGCTGGATCGCGTTCTCCTCGACGAGGATGCGCAGCTGCCCGAGCGCCCGCTCGCGACGATCCTCCATCGACGTGCCGGGGGCGGTGTGCAGGCGCGGATCCGAGGCGATGCGGCGCGACTCGAGCCGCTCGGCCTTCCATTCGCCCAGGAGCGCGTCGCTCACGGCCTCGACGTCGATGTGCAGTTCGTGATGCGGATTCATCTGAGCTCCTTGGTGGCGAAAACACTCGGTCGAGCCCAGGCTATGGCGAGCATCGGGAGATGACAATGCGACGCCGGAGCCCCCACGAAGGCCGCTCGCGATTCCCGAGGAGACTTAGAGGAAGCCTCCAACTCCTGAGAATATTCTCAGGAGCATCTCGCTAGAGATGCAGCCCGTAGAGATTGGGCTCGGGCACGAGCAGCACCCCGAAATCGGCGTGCACGCGCTGCACGATGAAGCGCGCGAGCTCCGCGACATCCGCAGCCGAGGCCGCACCTCGATTAGTGATCGCCAGCGTGTGCTTCGAGGACACCGCGGCCCCGGAACCGGGGAGACGGAATCCGCGCCCGATCCCCGCGTGCTCGATCAACCACGCTGCGGAGAGCTTCACCTGCCTGGGCCCGGCGGCCGCCGGCATGCGCAGCGGCTGCCCGGAGGCGAGCTCCTCGAAGGTCGTGATCGCCGCCGCAGGCTCGCTCCCCGCGACGGGGAACTTCGGCGCGGCGTCGGGCAGGCCGCGGGCGAATTGCTCGCTCACGATCGGATTCGTGAAGAAGGATCCGGCGCTCCAGGTGTCGTGATCCTCGTCGTCGAGCACCATGCCCTTCGATGCGCGCAGCTTCAGCACCGCGCGGCGCAGCTCGCGCAGGGACACTCTGTCCCCGATCGTCGCGCCGAGCTCGTTCGCCAGCTGACCGTAGGCGACGGGGCTCGAGAGCGGATTCTCCGTATCGGGGTGCGCGCGCAGCACGATATCGATCGAGAGCACCACCCCCTCGCGTCCGGCCTTGATCGATGACTGCCGATATCCGAGTTCGAGCTCATCGGCCGCGAGGCGGATCACCTCGTCCGTCTCGAGATCGAGGAACTCGATGGAGTGCAGCACGTCGGAGAGCTCTTGACCGTAGGCCCCGATGTTCTGGATCGGCGCGGCCCCGGCGCATCCCGGGATGCCCGAGAGGGCCTCGATCCCGCTCCAGCCGCGCTCCACGCTCGCGGCGACGAGATCGTCCCAGTTGTGGCCGGCCTGCACGCGCAGCCGAACCTCGTCATCGCGAATATCTTCGTCGGCGATGAGATCCATCCCCTCGCTGCGCACGAGCAGCACCGTGCCGGGATAGCCCTCGTCGCTCACGACCGTGTTCGAACCGCCCCCGATGAGCAGCCATGGCTCCCCCCGCGCCTCGAGTTCGCGCACCATCAGCACGAGTTCGCCCGCCGACCGGGCGGTGAACACGCGCTCGGCCGGTCCGCCGACGCGCAGCGTGGTGAGTTCGGAGAGCTCCGTCACGCGAACGCCACCAGGAACTGGCTCTTGCCGAGCACCTTCTGCTCGGCGAAGACCACGGAGAGATCGATGCGGGCCGTGCGCTTCTCGGGATCGAGGGCGGCGACCGTCGCGGTGATCGTCACCTCGGCGCCGGTCTCGGCATCGACGGGAATCGGCCGGGTGAAGCGGACCTGGTAGTCGAGCACGTGCCCGACGCTTCCGAGCCAGTCGCTCGCCACGGCCCCGGCGGCTCCCATCGTGAGCATGCCGTGCGCGAGCACGCCGGGAAGACCGACGGATCGCGCGACGTCATCGCGGTAGTGGATCGGATTGAAGTCTCCCGATGCACCGGCGTAGCGCACGAGGCGGTCCCGCGTGAAGACGCGGCTGCGCTCGGCGACCACATCGCCGACGGCGAGCTCCTCGAACACCGGTTGCCCGACGGCCTGCCCGCTCATGCGTCCTCCTCCTGCGCGCGCACGACGAGGGTGCTGATCGCCGTCACGACGTGCGCGCCCTCCGCGTCGACGATCTCCGTCGAGGAGGTCACCATGCTGTTGCCGCCGAGCGACTTCACCGAGGTCACCGTCATCGTGCCGACGAGCTCGTCGCCGGCGACGATGGGCCGCGTGTAGCTGAAGCGCTGATCCCCGTGCACCACGCGCGAGAAGTCGACGGCCGCGCTCTCGTCCGCCAGCAGCTGCTGCAGCGTGAGATCCTGTACGACGATCGGGAACGTCGGCGGGGCGACGACATCCGCGTAACCGGCCGCGCGGGCGATATCGGCATCGTGATGCAGCGGCGACTCCGCGAGCACCGCGCGCGCGAATTCGCGCACCTTCTCACGACCGACGGTGTACGGGGCTGTCGACGGGTACGCCTTGCCCTGGATCTCGGGATTGACCACGTGAGTAGTCTATGCCGCTGTACCATTCGGCAAGCGATCGCGCGCAACTTGGGTGAAAACATCCAACGCTCCGGGCCCGCACTCGAATAAGCTGGTGCTCATGTCGAGCATTCGTAAAGTGCTCATCGCCAACCGCGGTGAGATCGCCGTCCGCATCATCCGTGCCGCCGCTGACAGCGGCATCACCTCGGTCGCCGTGTATGCGGATCAGGATCGAGACGCCCTGCACGCGCAGCTGGCCGATGAGGCCTATGCGCTGAACGGAAGCACCAGCGCGGATACCTATCTCGTCATCGACAAGATCCTCGCCGTCGCTCGCCGATCGGGCGCCGATGCGGTGCACCCGGGCTACGGCTTCCTCGCCGAGAACGCGGAGTTCGCGCAGCGCGTGATCGACGCGGGCCTCACCTGGATCGGCCCGAGCCCCGAGGCGATCGAGCGGCTGGGCGACAAGGTCTCGGCG
>JBDIAD010000087.1:0-6087 GCA_039812205.1 Leucobacter sp. | reverse complement strand
CAGATGCGGCACGGCGAGCGAGCCGTGCGTCGTGACGTGACCGAGCTGGTCGGCGAGATCCTTGTGGGCCGTAGGGAGCCCGAGCAGCGGCGGCAGCGCGGCGCGATCGGCCGGGTCGCTCTCCGAGATCCGCCGATCCGCCCCGTCCGCCTCGCTCAGCGCGAGCTCGGCCTCGAGACTCACGAAGGCGCCGAGGTTCGTGTGCGCCGCGGCGCGGGTGAGCGCGTCGGCGACGAGTTCGCGGGCGCTCGCCTCGCGACTTCGGATCATGTCGCGCAGTTCGAGCGCGCTCGGTTCGGCGGAGGTCACTCCTCCAGGGTAGGGGGTGCGGATCGCGCGGTGCGTACGCTGCGTCGGCGCGGTCGCGGCTGCCGGATCCGAGGCCCCCGCCCCTCGTGCCACCCGCGCACTCCTTGTTGCGAATCATTCCCATTTACATCTAGAGTGATATTCATTCTCAGCAACAATGCGCGCGAATCGCGCACCGCGGCCGAAGTGCGGCCGAACGGACGAGCAGAAGATAGAGAGAAGACGATCCCGTGAAACACTCGAAAGTCATGTCCGTGCTGGCGCTCGCGGGGGCCGCGGCGCTCGCGCTCTCGGGATGCACGGGCTCCGGCGCCGGGGGATCGTCGCAGGATGCCTCGCGGGGCACGGGGGACTCGCCGCTGCGCGTCGTCGTCTCGACGACCCAGCTCGCGGATTTCACCGGCATCATCGGGGGCGAGGACATCGAGCTGCGCGGGCTGCTCGCGCCCGGTTCCTCGGCGCACCACTTCGACCCGACCGCGGCCGATCTCGTCGCGCTCTCGCACGCCGATGTGCTCATCATCAACGGCGCCGGGCTCGAAGAATTCATCGACGGCGCGATCCAGGCGTCGGGCTTCAACGGCAAGATCATCGATGCGAGCACCGGGGTCGATCTCGACCTCGCACGGGAGATCACGCACGAGAGCCAGGACGCCATCGCCCACCAGGAGGGCGAGAACCCCGACGCCGCAGACCACAGCGGCGCCGACCACAGCAGCGCGGACCACGCCGACGACGAGGACGATCACGATCACGACCACGGCGACCTGAACCCGCACCTGTGGACATCGATCCGCTTCGCCGAGGGCATGGTGTCGGTGATCGCCGCGGAGCTCGCGCAGATCGACCCCGCGCACGCCGACGGCTACACCTCCCGCGCAGCGGACTATCGCGTCAAGCTCGACGCGCTCGATCAGTGGGCGAGCGCGCAGTTCGCGCGCGTGCCCCAGAGCACGCGCCTCTTCGTGAGCGGCCATGACTCGCTCGGCTACTTCCTGCACGACTACGACATCGAATTCGTCGGCAGCATCCTGAAATCGTTCGAGGACAACGCCGAGCCCAGCGCCGCCGAGATCGAATCCCTCGCCGCCGAGATCAAGCGTCGCGGGGTGAAGGCCATCTTCGTCGAATCCTCCATGAACCCGGCCCTCGCGCGGACCATCGCCCGTGAATCCGGTGCCACCGTCGCCGACGCCGACTCGATCTACGCCGACTCCCTCGGAGTCGAGGGCAGCGGCGCCGAGACGTACCTCACCGCCACGATCCACAACGTGAACGCGATCCTCGACGCCTGGGGCGCGCAGGCCGATCCGCTTCCGAAGGAGCTCGCATGACATCCCATGGCAGCCCGGCGATCGTGCTGCGCGACGCCGCCTTCGGCTACGCCGGTCGCGCCCGCATCGACCGGCTCGATCTCACGATCGACGCCGGCAGCGCCGTGGCGCTCATCGGACCCAACGGCTCGGGCAAATCGACGCTGCTGCGCGGGGTGATCGGCCTGGCCGATCTGCTGGGCGGATCCGCCGAAGTACTGGGCACCACCCCCGTGCGCGCGCGTTCGCTCGTGAGCTCGCTGCCGCAGACCGATCAGCGCGACACCGATCTGCCGGTCACCGTGCGGCAGGTCGTCACCATGGGCCTGTACCGCCGGCGTCGCGCGCTCGCGCCGATCGGGGCGAAGGGCCGGGCGAGCGTCGATGCGGCGCTCGCGCGGGTCGGGCTCGCCGCCTTCGCGCACCGCCTCTTCGGAGAGCTCTCGGGCGGGCAGCAGCAGCGCGCCATCCTCGCCCGGGCGCTCGTCTCCGACCCTCGGCTGCTCCTGCTCGACGAACCCTTCAACGGGCTCGATCGCGAGAACCGGGACGCGCTGCTCGTGCTGCTGCGCGAATTGCGCGCGGAGGGCCGCACCGTGCTCGTGAGCACCCACGACCTCGAGATCGCGCGGGAGGCCTGCACGCATGTGCTCCTGCTCGCCGCCGGGCATCACGCGGACGAGGCCGGACACCCGGCCGCGTACGGCGCGCTCGAGGACGCGCTCACCCTCGAGGCCGTGCAGCACGCCTTCCGGGGCAGCACGGTCGAGATCGACCAGCACACCGTGACCACCCCCGCGCACCATGGCGGCGGCGGGCCGGCGATCGGCGTCACCCGCTCCGCGGGCCCGGGCCGCGAGCACCGGTAGGCCGCCGTGGATCTCGACATCGGATTCCTCGGAGCGTTCCAGCTCCCGTTCATGGCGCACGCGTTGCTCACGATCGTGGTGCTCGCCGTCGCCGGCGGCATCGTGGGGCTCGGCATCAGCATGCGGGAGCTCGAGTTCATCAGCGACGGGCTGGTGCACGCCGTGTTCCCCGGGCTCGTGATCGGGGCCGCCCTTGGCGGGACCGAGGGCCTGCTGCCCGGGGCGGTCGTCGCGGCTCTCCTCGCCTCGCTGCTCTTCACCGTGCTCGGCAGGCGCGCGACGGTCGGCAACGACGCGGCGATCGCGGTCGTGCTCACGGGGCTCTTCAGCCTCGGCGTCGTGCTCGTGTCGCGGCAGAGCGGTTACGTCTCGCAATTGCAGGAGCTGCTCTTCGGGCGCCTGCTCACCGTGACGACCGCGCAGCTCTGGCAGATCGTCGCGGTCGCGCTGGTCGCGGCCCTGATCATGGCCCTCAGCTGGCGCCGACAGGTGTACCGCGCATTCGACCCCGCCGGATTCGAGGCCGCGGGCTTCAGCGCGCTGCGCACGGATCTCGCGCTCACCGTCGCGACGGCGCTTCTCGTCGTCGCCGGTGTGCAGGCCCTCGGGGTGCTGATGGTGATCGCCCTGCTCACCGTGCCGATGGCGATCTCGCGGCTGCTCACGCGGCGCTTCGCGCTGCTCGTGCCGATCGCGATCGCGGTGCCGCTCGTCGCGGGGGTGCTCGGACTCTGGTTCGCGTTCGACCTCTCCCTGCGCGCCGGGGTGAACGTCTCGGCGGGCGCGCTCGTGGTGCTGCTCCTGGTCGCGGCGTATCTGCTCGTCGTCGTGGCGACGGCGCCCCTGCGGCTGGGAGGCCGCGGCGACCGCGGCGGGCGCGGGCGGCGCTCGATCGGCCGCGAGCGCCCTGCGGGGGAGGCATCCGCATGAACTACTTCGCACTGGCCTCCCTCGAACTGGGGCTGCTGGGCCTGCTCTCGGGCGTCGTGGGCACGCTCATCGTGCTGCGCCGCCGCTCCTTCTTCGCCGTCGCGCTCAGCCATGCCACCTTCCCGGGCGGCGTCGTCTTCGCGATCGCGGGGCTGAACGTGCTGCTCGGTCAGGCGCTCTTCGCCGTGCTCCTCGTGCTGCTCATGACCGCGCTCTCGCGTGTGCGCGGCCAGGGGCGGCAGGTGGCGAGCGGCGTCGTGCTCTCATTCGGATTCGCGCTGGGGACCCTGCTCACGGCGCTGAATCCCGGCCTCGGCATTCCCGTCGAGGCGCTGCTCGTCGGCTCACCGCTCTCGGTCACCATGACCGATGTCATTGCGACCGCGGCCGTGCTCGTCGCGGCCCTGCTGCTTGCCCTCTCGTTCGGCCGTCGCATCCTGCTGCACACCTTCGACCCGCTCGGCTATGCCGCCGCCGGATATCGCGGCTGGCCGATCGAGCTCGTCGTCTCGGGAGTGATCGCCGCCGGGGTGGTCGTCGCCATGCCGGCCGTCGGGGCGATCCTCGGCGTCGCCATCCTCATCGGGCCGGCCGCGGCCGCGAGGCTCATCGCACCGAATGCGCTGTGGATCGCGCCGATCGCAGCCCTCCTCGGCGTCGTGAGCGGCATCGGCGGGCTCTGGGCGTCGCGAACCTTCGACATCGCGGCCGGCGGGGCGGTGGGGCTCGCGGCGGCGGCGGTGTTCTTCCTCGCATTCGGCGTGCGCGCGATCTGGGAGCGCGCTCGGGCGCGCCGGCGTGCGTTTGAGACTGCCGGTGCTCGTGCGTAGATTGAGGGCGGAAGGAGGTCTCGGATGAGTGACGCGATGGATGCGACGGCGGGCGAGGGCGAGCGGCCCAAGCGCAACACCTGGCAGCGCAAGGCCGTGCGCGCGGCGCTGTCCGAGGCGGAAGGATTCGTGAGCGCGCAGCAGCTGCACCAGGCGCTGCGTGAGACGGGGAGCACGATCGGGCTGGCCACCGTGTACCGCGGGCTCGCGAGCCTCGCCCATGAGGGCGAGGCCGACACGCTGCAATCCCCCGACGGCGAGAGCCTGTACCGATCCTGCGTGACGCTCGAGCACCACCACCACCTCATCTGCCGCGTCTGCGGAACGACCGTCGAATTGGAGTCGAAACTCGTCGAGCAGTGGGCCCGCGCGGTCGCCGCCGAATACGGATTCACCTCGGTCGATCACCGCATCGACCTGTTCGGGCTGTGCGCGAGCTGCCGCCGCGACGATGCGCGAACGGGCGCCGTCGCTCCCTGATAGGTCGCGGATAGGTGACGATAGCTCGCGGATAGGTGACGGAAGAATAACGATTCCGTGATCTCCCACAGCGCTGTTTCGCGCGAATTCGGCGATTTTCGGGCGTAATCACCGTGATTTCGGGCATTTTCAGTCGAGTGTGCGAATTGTTGCAATGCGACAAAAGAGATTGAAGAACCCCGTACCGCCCGTAAAGATCTCAGTATGGGAGACACGACAGCTGTGCGAGTGGTTCGCGATCATGATGATCCGCTCGTCAAAATCACCGATGTGAACAAGCACTACGGCGAACTCCACGTGCTCAACAACATCAACACGACGGTCGGTCGTGGCGAGGTCGTCGTGGTGCTCGGGCCGTCGGGCTCCGGCAAGTCGACCCTCTGCCGCGCGATCAACCGGCTCGAGACCATCGACTCGGGCAGCATCACGATCGACGGCGTACCGCTGCCCGAGGAGGGGCGCGATCTGGCGCATCTGCGCGCCGACGTGGGCATGGTGTTCCAGTCGTTCAACCTCTTCTCGCACAAGACGATCCTGCAGAACGTCACGCTCGGGCCGATCAAGGTGCGCAAGATGTCGAAGGCGGCCGCCGAGAAGCGCGCGATGGAACTGCTCGATCGCGTCGGCATCGCGAACCAGGCGAAGAAGCTTCCCTCGCAGCTCTCGGGCGGGCAGCAGCAGCGCGCCGCGATCGCCCGCAGCCTCGCGATGGACCCGAAGCTCATCCTCCTCGACGAGCCCACCTCGGCACTCGATCCCGAGATGATCAACGAGGTGCTCGACACCATGATCGCGCTCGCCGACGAGGGCATGACCATGGTCGCCGTCACCCACGAGATGGGATTCGCGCGCCGCGCCGCCGACCGCATCCTCTTCATGGCCGACGGCCAGATCGTCGAAGAGGCGACCCCCGAGCAGTTCTTCACCGACCCGAAGACCTCGCGCGCGCAGGACTTCCTCTCGAAGATTCTGAACCACTGATTTCGACTGCGGATCGGGTCGCCCCCGCTCCGCCCCAGAGCCCCCAAGGAAAGCAGGAAAACATGCGATTCAAGAAATCTGCGCTCGCCATCGCGGCGGTCGGCGCACTGCTTCTCGCCGGCTGCACCGACAGCGGCGCGAAGTCGAACGACAGCAACTCGGGCGACGACACGAAGGCGCCCGCCGAGGTCAGCTTCGACGCCGGCACCACCATGGCGAAGCTCCACGACGCGGGCAAGATCACGATCGGCACGAAGTTCGATCAGCCCCTCTTCGGCCTCAAGGGACCGAGCGGCAACCCCGAGGGCTTCGACGTCGAGATCGGCAAGATCATCGCGACGCAGCTCGGCCTCGATCCCGACAAGGACATCGAGT
>JBDIAD010000086.1:0-6120 GCA_039812205.1 Leucobacter sp. | reverse complement strand
CAAGGTGATCATCAACCTCCCGGCCACGGTCGAGATGGCCACGCCGAACGTGTACGCGGACTCCATCGAGTGGATGAACCGCCACCTGAACCATCGCGAGAACGTGATCCTCTCGCTGCACCCCCACAACGATCGCGGCACCGCGGTGGCCGCGGCGGAGCTCGGCTACATGGCCGGCGCCGACCGGATCGAGGGCTGCCTCTTCGGGAACGGCGAGCGCACCGGGAACGTGGACCTCGTCGCCCTGGGAATCAACCTCTTCACGCAGGGCATCGATCCGCAGATCGACTTCTCGCGCCTCGACGAGGTGCGCCGCACCGCCGAGTACTGCAATCAGCTGCGCGTTCCCGAGCGCAGCCCGTGGGCCGGGGACCTCGTGTACACGGCGTTCTCGGGTTCGCACCAGGACGCCATCAAGAAGGGCTTCGAGCGCATGGAGGCCGACGCGAAGGCCGCCGGTGTGAGCGTGGACGATCTGGAGTGGGCCGTGCCGTATCTGCCGGTCGATCCGAAGGATCTGGGCCGCAGCTACGAAGCCGTGATCCGGGTCAATTCGCAGTCGGGCAAGGGCGGTGTGGCCTACCTGCTGAAGAGCGACCACAATCTGGATCTGCCGCGGCGCCTGCAGATCGAGTTCAGCGCCGTGGTGCAGGCCGTCACCGACACCGAGGGGGGCGAGGTCTCGAGCGAGGAGATCTGGCGCATCTTCCAGGACGAGTACCTGCCGGCCGCCGACGAGGCGGGGCGCTGGGGTCGCTACGAGCTGCTGCGCACCTCTTCCACGAGCTCCGGAGACGGCGTCACCGAGCTCAGCTTCGAGTATCGCGACGGCGCGCGACGTCTGGAGGCGAGCGCGCGTGGAAACGGCCCCGTCGATGCGTTCATCTCCGCGCTCAACGCGGCAGGGCACACGGTCGAGCTCTTCGATTACGCGGAGCACGCGATGAGCTCCGGCGGCGACGCCGTCGCGGCGGCATACGTCGACCTGGAGGTCGATGGGAAGCGGCTGTGGGGAGTGGGAATCGATCCCGATACCAGCCGCGCGACGCTCAACGCGATCGTCTCCTCGGTGAACCGCGCCGTGCGGGCGGTGGATCGGCCCGAGCGCGCCGCAGCCGTCGTCGAGTAGTGCCTCGCTCCGGCCACGCCGCCCGATTCGTAGCTATGTTCGAATCGGGCGGCGTGGCACGACCGGCAATGACGGTGATCTCGAATAGTGTGATGCTGTGATTGCTTCGATACGCGGTGAGGTGCTCGCCGAGGGCGCCGGTTGGATCGTCGTCTCCGTCGGCGGGCTCGGCTATCGAGTCGAGGTGTCGTCGGCGCGCGTGGCCGCTCACCCCGGAGACGAGGTGTTCCTGCACACCTCGTTGATCGTCCGCGAGGACTCGCTCACGCTCTTCGGGTTCCGCACCCGCGACGAGCTCGAGATCTTCACGCTGCTGCTCGGGGTGTCGGGAGTCGGGCCCCGGAGCGCGCTCGGGGTGCTCACCGAGCTCACGCCGACGCAGATCGCCCAGGCGATCATCGCGGAGGACGAGAAACCCTTCCGGCGGGTCTCGGGCATCGGGCCGAAGACGGCGAAGCTCATCGCCGTGTCGCTGCACGGCAAGATCACCGCGGAGGCGTTCGACGAATCCGCCGACGCGTCGAGCGCGTCGGCGGAGGCCGGCGCGGCGGAGAGCGTGCGGGCCGCCCTGGTCGGACTCGGCTACACGCAGGCCCAGTCCGAGCTCGCGGTGCAGGAGGCGATGGCCGCGGGAGCGCCCGAGGACGAGGCCGGGCTCCTGCGCGCCTGCCTGGCCCTGCTGCAGGCGCCGCGCAGCGGAACCCGGGCGGGAGCAGCGCGATGAGCGGCGAGCTCTCGTCGCAGGTCGCGCCGAACGAGCTCGGATTCGAGGGCGCGCTCCGCCCCGAGTCGCTCCGGGAGTTCGTCGGGCAGGCGAAGGTGCGTCAGCAGCTGCGCCTGCTGCTCGACGCCGCGCAACTGCAGCGGCGCACCCCCGATCACATCCTGCTCGCGGGCCCTCCGGGGCTCGGCAAGACCACGCTGTCGATGATCGTGGCGGCCGAGCTCGACAAGCCGCTGCATCAGACTTCCGGGCCCGCGATCCAGCACGCCGGAGACCTCGCCGCCGTGCTCTCGGCGCTCACACCCGGCGAGGTGCTCTTCATCGACGAGATCCACCGCATGGCGCGCAGCGCCGAGGAGATGCTCTATCTCGCGATGGAGGACTTCAAGATCGACATCATGGTCGGCAAGGGCGCGGGGGCGACCTCGATCCCGCTCGAGCTGTCTCCCTTCACTCTCGTCGGCGCGACCACCCGGGCCGGGCTGCTGCCCAATCCGCTGCGGGATCGCTTCGGCTTCACGGCCCACCTCGAGTTCTACGACGAGGAGGAGCTCGCGCAGGTCGTGAGCCGGGCCGCCGCGCTGCTCGAGTTCCCGATCGCCGACGGCGGGATCCGCGAGATCGCCGGCCGCTCCCGCGGCACGCCCCGCATCGCGAACAGGCTCCTGCGCCGCGTGCGCGATTACAGCCTCGTGCACGAGCAGGACGGGGATACCGCGACGGTGCACGCCGCGCTCCAGCTCTACGATGTCGATCAGCACGGCCTCGACCGGCTCGACCGCGAGGTGCTGCGCGCCGTGGTCGAGCGATTCGGGGGAGGGCCGGTCGGCCTGTCGACCCTGGCGGTGTCGGTCGGCGAGGAAGCCGAGACGATCGAGACGGTCGTGGAACCGTTCCTCGTGCGCGCCGGGCTGCTCTCGCGGACGCCGAGAGGGCGAATTGCGACCCGACGCGGCTGGGAGCACACGGGTATTCCGCTGCCGGATGCCCTATAGTCGATACGGTGTTCGCGCATTCGCGCGCGCTTTGCGATGTCCGACGGAGGGACCTCAATGGCTTTTGATCCATTCATGATCGTCATGCTGGCGCTGATCGCGGTACTGATCTTCTTCATGTTCCGCAACGGCAAGAAGCGTCAGCAGGCCATGCAGGAGCTGCAGAGCAATATGCGCCCGGGCGTGGAGGTCATGCTCCAGTCGGGTATCTACGGCACTATCGAGGAGGTCGACGAGGAGGACAACCGCGTCACCATCCGAAGCGGCACCACGAACTTCGTCGTCCACCGCAACGCGGTGGCCCAGGTGCTGACCGCCGCCGAGCCGGTGGAAGAGCCCACGAGCCTGGCCCCGGACGACGACCCCGAGTTCGGGGAGCGCATCGCCGATTCGAACGGCAACGGCGCGCAGGATCGCGACGCCGACGATCAGCAGAACAGCGAAGACGATACCCCCAAGGCCTAAGCCTCCGTCGCCGCGCCGATGATGCAGCGTCGGCGCGGAACCCTGGTGCGCCGTTCGTTCTGACATCGGCGAAGCAGTACGAGAAAGAAGTCAATTCGTGGCGACTAACCCTGCCGTGAGACGAGCCCGACGATCGCTCGTCGGCCTCCTGGTCATCTTCGTCGCGCTCATCGGCGTCATCACCATCGGTGTCGTGCGCCACGAGACCGACTGGACGCCGAAGCTCGCGCTCGACCTGCAGGGCGGGACGCAGATCCTGCTCGCCGCGAAGCAGAGCGACGGTCAGGCCGTGAGCGGCGACCAGCTGGAGCAGGCGGTCGCCATCATCCGCCAGCGCGTGAACGCCTCCGGCGTGTCCGAGGCCGAGATCTCGACGCAGGGCGCCCAGAACATCTCGGTGTCCATCCCGGGCAAGGCCGACGCGGCGACGCTGCAGCGCATCGAGGCATCCGCGCAGCTCGAGTTCCGCGCGGTGCTCACCTCCGCCCCCGCGACGTACGAGAATCCCCCGGCGGAGCAGCCCGACGCGAACGACGGGGCCCAGGCCAACAACGGCGATTCCACGGCTCAGGCGAACGGCTCCTCCGACGGCGCCTCATCGCAGGATGCGCCGGCCGACGGCGCCTCCTCGGCCGACACGAATGCCGACGACAGCCCGACGGACACCCCGGCGCCGGCGAAGTCGGATGACGGTCTCTACCCGAATCCGCTCCCGACCTCGCCGTACGATCCCGCGTGGATGACCGATGCGCTGAAGGCGGAGTTCAGCGCCTTCAACTGCAACTCGGATGCGGCGCTCTCGGTCAGCGAAGCGCCGTCGGATCGGCCGCTCATCACCTGCAGCTCGGATGGCTCCACGAAGTTCATCCTCGGCGCGGTCGAGCTGAGCGGCTCGGTGATCACCGACGCCGTATCGCAGCCGTACACCACGCAGACCGGTGCGACCACCGGCGAGTGGACCGTGCAGCTGACGATGAACCAGGAAGGCGCGAACGTCTTCGGCAAGATCAGCCAGCGCATGTACGGCGCGCCGTCGCCATCGAACCAGTTCGCCTTCGTGCTCGACGGCAAGGTGCTCTCGGCGCCGACGATGAACGCGCAGATCCTCGACGGACGCCCCTCGATCACCGGCGGCTTCACGCAGGACTCCGCGAAGGCGCTGGCCGATCAGCTGAAGTTCGGGGCGCTGCCCATCGGGTTCACGGTGCAGAGCCAGGAGGACATCTCGGCGACGCTCGGTTCGAATCAGCTGCAGGCGGGTCTGCTCGCCGGGCTCATCGGCCTCCTGCTCGTGGTCGTCTACTCGCTCTTCCAGTACCGGGTTCTGGGCCTGCTGACGGTGGCCTCGCTCGTCGTCGCGGGCGCGCTCACCTATCTGATGCTGGTGCTGCTCTCCTGGCGGCAGGGCTACCGGCTCTCCCTCGCGGGCGTCGCGGGCGTCATCGTGGCGGTGGGCATCACGGCCGACTCCTTCATCGTCTACTTCGAGCGCATCCGAGACGCCCTCCGCGACGGATTCTCGCTCGAGCGAGCGGTCGAGAGCGGCTGGAAGAAGGCGATCCGCACGGTGCTCGCCTCGGACGGCATCAACTTCCTCGCCGCGGCGATCCTCTTCATCCTCGCCATCGGCAGCGTTCGCGGCTTCGCGTTCACCCTCGGGCTCACCACGATCATCGACGTGCTCGTGGTGGCGCTGTTCACCCACCCGATGATGGCGCTGCTCGCACGGACGCGGTTCTACCACGGCGGCCACAGATTCTCGGGACTCGACCCCGACAAGCTCGGCGCGGTGTACCGCGGTCGAGCGCAATTCCGCGAGCCGGTCGTCGTGACGCGGGGCGCCGGGGTGAAGAACTCCGGTGCGCGCAAGGAGGCGCAGCGTCGTCAGACGATCGCGGAGCGCAAGCAGGCCGAATCGGCCTCGACTCGGAAGGAGAGCTGACGTGGCGCGTTCGTTCTCAGAATTCGGCAACCGGCTCTACACCGGTGAGACGTCGATCGACTTCATCGGCAAGCGAAAGATCTGGTACGCGATCGCCGCGGTGCTGATCCTGATCGCCATTGTTGGCCCGATTCTGCGAGGCGGGTTCACCTTCGGCATCGAGTTCACCGGCGGAAGCCAGTTCCAGATCCATACGACCGAGCAGAACCGCGATCAGACCATCGCGGTCGATGCCGTGGAGTCGGTGCTCCCCGGGTCGGCGCCGCGCGTATCGCTCGTCGGGCAGACCGACATCCGGGTGCAGACCGAGCAGCTCGAAGACACTCAGTCGCGCGAGCTGCACACCGCCCTCGCCGATGCCTACAACGTCTCGCCGGACGAGGTCACGGCGTCGTACATCGGCGCTTCGTGGGGGCAGGACATCACCAAGCAGGCGCTGGTCGCCCTGATCGTGTTCATCCTGTTCGCGGCGCTCGTGATGGCCATCTACTTCAGAACCTGGAAGATGGCCGTGGCGGCGATGACCGCGCTGTTCCACGACCTCATCATCACGGCGGGCATCTACGGAATCTCGGGCTTCGAGATCACTCCCGCGGCGGTGATCGGCTTCCTCACGATCCTGGGCTACTCGCTCTACGACACCGTCGTGGTCTTCGACAAGATCCGCGAGAACACCACTCCCGCGGAACTCTCGGATCGGCGCACCTTCGCCGAGGCCGTGAACCTCGCGGTGAACCAGACGCTGGTGCGCTCGATCAACACCTCCGTGGTCGCCCTGCTGCCGGTCGCCTCGATCCTGTTCATCGGCGCATTCGTGCTCGGGGCCGGCACGCTTCGGGACATCGCTCTGGCGCTGCTCATCGGC
>JBDIAD010000085.1:0-6138 GCA_039812205.1 Leucobacter sp. | reverse complement strand
GGCGCCGATCAGGATGAAGTGCGCGCCCGTTCCGAAGAATCGCATCCGGCGGACGACCTCGCCGTTCCCATCGAGCGGCACGAGCGCCATCTGGTCGACGGACGCGTCGATGATGAGGATCGTCTCGTTCGGCGGCCCGACGAACCGGACGACGACACCGGTCGTGGCGGCCTCGGTCTCGATCATGTCCTCGGTCCAGGTGAGCCCGGTGACGGACACCGCGGTGAGCGTGAACGTTCCGGCCGTCGACGGCGAGGCGACGCCGTCGAGCTCGGCGCGAACCTCGTAGGCGTAGGTGCCGACCGGAAGATCGAGGCCGCGAAGGTCGAGACTCCACGAGCCGTCGGCTGCGACGGCCGGCTCGTACTCGTAGCCGTCGACGGTGACGGTGACGGTGCTTGCAGGCGTCGCGATGCCGGCGAGCGTCGGCGCGAAGTAGTCGGCGCTCGATGTCGGCGTGGTGAGGCCCGGAGTCGGCCCGGGGTCGGCGGGATTCTCGACGGGAGTTCCGGCGCCCCCGGAATCGCCCGAACCGTCCGAGCCGGCCGGGCGGACGGGGACGGGCGGGTCGGGGCGCGAGACGGGGGTGAAACCGTCGGCATCGCTGAACTCGATGGACTGCACGGCGGTGTCGGTGTTGCCGCGTCCGAGCGCGGTCTCCGAGGGCGACGGCTCGGCCGCCGATCCACCATCGACCGCGTCGTCCGACGACGGGGTGACGGATCCGCTCCCGCCCCTCGCGGGCCTGTCGCTCGACGCGACCTTGTGCGGGCCTTCGCTCGCGGTCGCCTCGGCGACATTGCGATTCGAGTCGGCGATGCCGATGAACACCGCGGTCGTGAGCGCGCCGCCGGCGAGGAGGATGCCGATGCTGGCGGCGATCGTCGAGGCGGTGCCCCCGAACCAGCTGAGGGCCGCAGCGGTCGTGGTCGCGGTGAGCGGCAGACTCGCGGCCGCGGGGATCGACACCCCGAGAGCGGCGAATCCTGCGGTGGCGAGCGCCCCCGCGCGCATGCCGTGCGAGGTCTCGCTCAGCTCGGCCTGCAGCTCGGCGCAGCGTGCACAGCCCCTCAGATGCAGCTGCATGTCGCGGGGGAGCCCGTGACCGGGCCGCTTGAGGTACAGCTCGGGCAGCAGATAGGCGATGTGGTTCTTGTCGCTTCGCAGCTCGTCGGGGATCTGCTGCACGAGCCACTGCTGCTGCAGCCCCTGTCGTGCGCGACGGTAGAGCGACGAGACCGCGTTGGGCTTGATTCCGAGTTCACCCGCGATGGCGGCGCGGCCGGCCTCCTCCACCTCGGTCAGCCAGAGCACGCGCTGCCAGCGCTCGGGAAGCGCCTCGAATGCGCTCAGAAGCTCGGATGATCGCGCGCGATCCTCGACGCTGCGGAGTCCGTCGTTGAGTTCGATCTCATCGATCTCGGGATCCGTGTCGACGAGCCGGCCGCGGCTGTGCCACTGCTTCGCGGTGTTTCTGATCACCGTGAACAGGTAGGGGCGGAACGCGTCCCGAGGCCCGCTGCTGGTCGTCGTGACCTGTCGATACACGGCGAGGAACGCCTCGGACACGAGATCTTCGGCGTTCCCGGGGGCGATGCGATGGGCCAGGCGCAGCGCGGCGCGCACGTGACGGCGCCACAGCTCCGTATATGCAGCCGTGGCGCCGTCGCGCAACTGCGTCAGCAGTGCGGCGTCGCTCGCCTCTGTGAGCGCGCTTTCGCTCGCCATCGATGACCTGTTCTCCCCACGCGTCTTTCGACGAGATCCCTGTGGGGAGATTGTAGCCGGGTTCGATTCGTCTCAGCGAGTGCGACGTGTGCGCAGTGCGGGCGTCAGGGCCGCCGCACCCGCAAGCAGTGCCAGAGCGGCGAGGCCGGCCAGGCCCGCAGGGGCTACCGATGCGCCGGTGGCGGCGAGCTCGGGAGCCTTCGGCGCGGTGGTCACGGGGGTCGTGGGCTCGGTCGGCGCGGTGGGTTCGGTCGGAACCACCGGTGCGCCGGCCCACTCGATGCTCGCCTGGTCCGAGACGGTGAGCGTCGAGGCCGCCACGAGGATGACGGTCTGCGAACGGGAATCGGAGGTCGCCGGGCCGCCTCCGGGCAGCGGAATGTTGACGATCTGCCCGGTCATGCTCGCGCCGCGCGCGCTCACGGTGACAGCGGCTGCACCCGCGGCGGTCGTGCCGCGAAGGTCGAGATAGACCTCCTGGCCGTCGACGACCGCCGACTGGTCGATGGCGGCTCCCGCGGCATCGACGATCGCGAAGCCCGAATCCGTGCTCACGATGCCGGTCGGCGTGCTCAGATGCACGGTGAACGGTCCGGCCAGTGTGCCGTACTGCACCTCGGCGGGAGCGGTGATCGAAGCAGTCACGACATCGGGGGTGCCGTCGGTGTTCTTGGCGCCATTCACGAGGTAGTCGTAGGCGATCACCGAGTCGGGGTTGGTCCAGGGCCATGCGGAGTCGTAGCCGGTGTCGGTGAAGCGCCAGATCGCGTTCTGCACGACCTCGATGGCGTCATTGCGGGTGAGGCTCGGCACTCCGGTGACGGCGCGGAACTCGTCGAGGCTGAGCGCCGGGTACCCGTGACCGAGGATCCAGTACACCTTCGTCTTGGTGGCCGGGTCGGTGAAGAGATTGTTTCCGAGGAAGTCGCCCGGGTCGGCGATCACGCCTTCGAGGCTCGTGTGCGCATGAATCCGGTTCTCGATGCAGTACGCCCACGCGTCCGGCTCACCGACGGCCGTAGTGCCGTACCAGATCGGGAACAGCGGGGTGCCGCCGTAGCCCTGGCTCGGCCCCACGTACACCGGGTCGCCGGGTGCCGTCGCGGGTGCGGCGAGCGCGGGAGTACCGGCCAGCATCGGGGCGAGCACCGCAGCCGCTCCGATTGCGAGGGCGGCGAGTCTGCTTCTGCGGCTTCGACGACGTGACGACGATGGGTGGATCATGGCGCACTCCTTCTTGCGTGGCCGGAAATACCGGTTACGCCTAAAGAGAGTGTGGATCACCCGAAAGGTGTCGCGCCACCCCCAAAATTGTTCGCGCCGACCCTTCTCGCACTGTTGACGAGGCCTCCCGGCACTCGCAGGAGGGCTGCGCGTAGTGCGCGACGAAAGAGGGAACCCATTTTCGCATTGTTGGCTGGGCCTCCCAGCACCTACAAGAGGGCGGCGCGCACAGGTACGACGAAGGGAGCGACTCTCACCCCGCTGGCTGGGCCTGGCAGCGCCCGCAGGGCGCCGGAGGCGGGGTGAGAGTCGCTCCCTTCGTCGTGAATACCTACTTCGCGACGCCCGGATGCGTCATCGACAGCAGATCGAGCGCCTTGTCGAGATCCGCCTCGCTCACCTCACCGCGCTCGACGTATCCGAGATCGATGACGGCCTCCCGCACGGTGATGCCCTTGGCGACCGAGTGCTTGGCGATCTTCGCGGCGGCTTCGTAGCCGATGAGACGGTTCAGCGGGGTGACGGTCGAGGGGCTCATGCCGGCGAGGGCCGCTGCGCGCTCGATGTTCGCCTCGAGTCCGTCGATGGTCTTGTCGGCGAGCACGCGCGACGCGTTCGCGAGCAGGCGGATCGACTCGAGGAGGGCGGTGCCCATGACGGGGATCTGCACGTTGAGCTCGAAGGCTCCCGAGGCTCCCGCCCAGGCGATGGTGGCATCGTTGCCGATGACGCGCGCGCACACCATGAGCACGGCCTCGGGGATGACGGGGTTCACCTTGCCGGGCATGATCGAGGAGCCGGGCTGCAGGTCGGGGATGTGGATCTCGGCGAGGCCGGTGTTCGGGCCCGAACCCATCCAGCGCAGGTCGTTGTTGATCTTCGTGAGCGACACCGCGATCGTGCGCAGGGCGCCAGATGCCTCGACGAGTCCGTCGCGGTTCGCCTGGGCCTCGAAGTGGTTGCGCGCCTCGGTGATGGGCAGCCCGCTCGATGCGGCGAGCTCCGCGATGACCTTCTCGGGGAAGCCGAGGGGGGTGTTGATGCCGGTGCCGACGGCGGTGCCGCCCTGGGGCACCTCGGCGACGCGGGGCAGCGCCGCATCGATGCGCTCGATGCCGTAGCGGATCTGCGCGGCGAAGCCGCCGAACTCCTGGCCGAGGGTGACGGGGGTCGCGTCCATGAGGTGGGTGCGGCCCGATTTCACGGCGGTCTTCCAGAGCTCGGCCTTCGCCTCGAGCGCTTCGGCGAGGTGCGCGAGTGCGGGCTTCAGCTGTTCGATGAGCGCGCCGGTGACGGCGACGTGCACCGAGGTCGGGAAGACGTCGTTCGACGACTGCGAGGCGTTCACATGGTCGTTCGGGTGGACCGTGGCGCCGAGGTGCTTCGTCGCGATGGTCGCGAGCACCTCGTTCATGTTCATGTTCGACGAGGTGCCGGATCCGGTCTGGTAGGTGTCGATCGGGAATTCGTCGTGGTGCTCGCCGGCGATGATCTCGTCGGCGGCGGTGACGATCGCGTCGGCGATCGCTCCGTCGAGGATGCCGAGATCCTTGTTCGCGATGGCCGCGGCGCGCTTGATGCGGGCGAGTGCCACGATCTGGGCGGGCTCGAGGCCCTTGCCCGAGATGGGGAAGTTCTCGACGGCGCGCTGCGTCTGCGCAGCGTAGAGCGCGTTCTTGGGGACGCGTACCTCACCCATGGTGTCGTGCTCGATGCGGTACTCGGTTTCGCTCACTGTCATCCTTTGCTCGGTGTGCTGATTCGTTGACTGGTTGGATTCAGGCGGCTTCGCTGCCGGTGGTCCGGGCGATGTCGAGTGCGCCGACCGCGGTGATGGGCACGGCGCGGCCCTCGGCGAGCCGGTACTGGCAGCCGACGATGCCCAGCTTGCCGGCGGCGACGGCGTCGCTGATGATGCGGGAGTCGCGCAGCAGCGCGTTGACTGTCGATTCGAGGTGCATGCGACCGACGGCGTCGGCGTCGATCTGCGAGGCGTCGACGTAGGGGGTGTCTCGGCGGGACTTGAGCCAGACGCGCTGCACGGCGGGGAGGATGGGATCGAGCGTGTTCTTCACGGCAACGGGCACCGCGGGCGGCTCTTCGTCCATCTGCTGGATCGCCGCCGCGATCGCTCCGCAGGAGTCGTGTGCGAGCACGATGATGATGGCGACCCCGAGTTCGACGACGGCGTACTCCATCGACGCGGTGATCGACTCCGCGACCACGTGCCCCATGTTGCGGGCGATGAACAGGTCGCCGAGGCCGCGGTCGAAGATGATCTCCGCCGACAGGCGCGAGTCGCTGCAGCCGAAGAGCGCGACGTCGGGGGCCTGGGTGCGCGCGAGCTCGTGCCGGCGCTCGACGTCCTGGTGCGGGTGGTGCGGCGCCTCGGCGACGAAGCGCTCGTTGCCGAGGGCGAGCGCCTCCCATGCCTGCTGCGGGCTGACTCTGGGTTCCATGCTCATCGCGCGATCCTTTCGTATGAGGCCTGGGTGGCGGCCGCAAGGTCGCGAATGGTCGTCGGGGCATCGGTGCCGAAGACGAGGAGTGCGTCGTCATCGCCTCGACGCTCGAGCGCGTAGGTGACGTTCGAGCCGTCGGAGCTGCGATCCGAGTGATCGTACGCCGTCCACTGCTGGCCGTCGATGGTCTCGACGCCGGTGGCGCTCCGCTTCTCGAGCTTCTGCGCGATCCACCCGTCGTCGACGGGCTTGCCGTCTTCGGTGAACGCCTGGATCACGGCGGCGTAGGCCTCGTGACCCTTGTCGTTCACCGTGGTGTAGCTGATGTACCAGTAGTGCACCGGTCCCTCGCTGCGCAGCTCGGCCTGGCGCGGCTTCCAGTCGGACGGAACCTCGGGCACGACGAGCGGGGCGCCGATCGCCTCGGACGCGTCATGCGCGAGGGCGCTCACGTCGACGGTTCGGGATTCGACATCGCCGACCCCGCGGGGCACGATGAGCACGATGACGAGCACGAGCCCGAGCGAGACGAGCAGGGAGAAGACGAGGTTGTTGACGGTCTTGCGCTGCCGGTAGAGGCGGGAGTCGTTCGCCTTGCGCGCTGCGGTCTCGGCCGCGGTCTCGGGGCGTCCGAGTTCGGCGACCACCGTGGGTTCCCGATGCGCTGGCGCGCCTCGCGCTCGGCCTCGCGCTCGGCGCCGGCGCGCGCCGCCTCGAGCCCCTT
>JBDIAD010000084.1:0-6178 GCA_039812205.1 Leucobacter sp. | reverse complement strand
TGTCGATCGCCGAGTCGGGAAGCAGTCGATCTCGGAGCTTCACGCGGATCTGGGTACGGCTGGCGCGCTTGCGCTCCCGCAGCTTCTCGGTGAGCGTGCGCGCCAGGCCCGCATCATCGAGGTAGAGCCCGGCCGAGAACTCGTCGATCACGAGTTCGACCTCCCCCGCCTCGTGCCCGAGACGCTCGAGTTCGCGCCGCAGCTCGCCCGAGGAGAGCGCCTTGCGGGCGAGAAGCCTGACTCCCTCTTCATTCGCCGTGCGCTCCGGAGGCGCGGCCTCGGAAAATGCGGGTTCCAAGGCCGCGGGAGCCGCAGGCATGGGCGCCGCGGAGGGCGCGGACGGCCCCGCGCCCTCCGCGATTCCACCGCGATCGACGATCGCCGGGAGCTTCGAACGCAGGTCGATGACCTCAGCGAGCTCGCCGCGCTCCTGGCGATGGCGCGCCGTCTCGTGATCGGATGCGGGGAGAAACCGTACCGCCATGGCTGAGCCTATGCCCCGCGGCGCTCGGCTACGCCCTCGAACGACTCGGCGTTCTCGACCGCGGTGAGCACCGCATTCGGGTCGGCCTTGATGCCGAGCTTCACGAGGAGCTTCTCTTCGATCTCCTGCGCGATATCCGGGTTCTCGAGCAGGAAGCGGCGCGAGTTCTCCATGCCCTGCCCCAGCTGGTCGCCGTCGTAGGTGTACCAGGCGCCGCTCTTCTTGATAAGGCCGTGCTCGACCCCGAAGTCGATGAGCGAGCCTTCGCGCGAGATGCCGCTGCCGTAGAGGATGTCGAACTCCGCCTGCTTGAAGGGCGGAGCCATCTTGTTCTTGACCACCTTCACTCGCGTGCGGTTGCCCACCGCGTCGGCGCCGTCCTTCAGCGTCTGAATGCGCCGGATGTCCAGTCGCACCGAGGCGTAGAACTTGAGCGCCTTGCCGCCGGCGGTGGTCTCGGGGCTTCCGAAGAACACGCCGATCTTCTCGCGCAACTGGTTGATGAAGATCGCGGTGGTCTTGGTCTGATTCAGCCCGCCGGTGATCTTGCGCAGCGCCTGCGACATCAGTCGCGCCTGCAGACCGACGTGGCTGTCACCCATCTCGCCTTCGATCTCGGCCTTCGGGACGAGGGCCGCGACGGAGTCGATGACGACGAGATCGACGGACCCCGAGCGGATGAGCATGTCTGCGATCTCGAGTGCCTGCTCACCGGTGTCGGGCTGCGACACCAGCAGCTGGTCGATGTCCACGCCGAGCTTCTGCGCGTACTCGGGGTCGAGCGCGTGCTCTGCGTCGATGAATGCCGCGATGCCGCCCGCGCGCTGCGCATTGGCGATCGCGTGCAGCGTCAGCGTGGTCTTGCCCGACGACTCGGGACCGTAGATCTCGACGATGCGACCGCGGGGAAGCCCCCCGATGCCCAGGGCGATGTCGAGCGCGATCGAACCGGTCGGGATCACCTCGACCGGAGGCCGCTCGGTGCTGCCCATGCGCATGATCGCGCCCTTGCCGAACTGCTTGTCGATATTCGCGAGCGCGGCCTCGAGTGCCTTGTCGCGATCCTGTGGTGCTGCCATTTCGGGCCTCCTGTGTCGGGTGAGATCCACCGGTTGTTGCCGCCTACCTTCTGCTCCTCCCGGATACCGGTGAGCAAGGCGTCAGTGGTTGGTGATTTCGACAGTAGATTGCACCACCGACATTCATGACCGCGGGCTCAGAACTGTGGAGAGAAGATCACCCTTCCACCTGTGAGCGAGCATACACCGATTCGAACACATATTCGAAGGAGGCGATGGCGTGTCGCGAGCGACTCAGGAGGCCTCGCGGGGGTCGCGAAGACCGCGACCGTATCGCCGATTCTCCGGCACTTGCAGGTCGACGCAGAGGGCGATCCACACCTCCCGCGCAGGGACCCCGCGCGCGATCGCCTCGTTCGCCGTGCCCTCGAGGGGCGCGAGCCAGTGATCGCGCAGCAGCACTCCCGAGTAGGCGTCGCCGAACTCCTCCGCTGCCGCGCGGTAGAACTCGCTCAGGCGCATTCATCCCCCTTCCGGGCAACGCAAAGGCGCCCGAACCCGAGAAGCGGGATCGAGCGCCTGTGCATACGTGCGCTCAGCGCTGCGCAAGCAGCTCCGGCCGGAATCCCGAGACGAGCTCGGCCGGCACGGTATCGGGCACCTGATCCGCGAGCGGCCCGCTGAATCCTTCGATCACCGCGAGTCGGCCGCTCACCTCGCCCATGATCACCGACAGCGGAGTGTTGAGCGCGTCGGCGACGGCGGCGAGGATCTCACTCGACGCCTCTTTCTGCCCGCGCTCGACCTCGCTCAGGTATCCGAGGGCGACGCTCGCGTCACCCGCGACCTGTCGAAGCGTACGGCCCTTCTGCAGGCGGAAATCGCGGAGTACGTCGCCGATCTCTTGACGAACCAGCACCATGGCGGCCTCCTCTAGTTCTCTGCACACCGGGTGTGCGTTCAACTCTACCCGCTTCCCCGAAGCTTCGTCTCGGCGGGGACTCCCGACTATTCTGCGGGGCGTCACTGAGAGTAACCACGAGTATGGCCGAGTTATTCCTGAAATAATCCTGAATGTGAGCCGATACGACTCAAGTTTGACCGCCGGCAAGAGCGTCGAGCCTGTCGAGCTCGCTCAGCGCGAGTTCGAGCGCCGCCTGCACGGCGCGGGTGCGGATCTCCTGACGGTCCTTCCCCCGGAGCTCCGGCACCGGCGCCGACCGATCTCCGCAGTCGGAACTCACAGCGATCCACACCGTTCCCGCCGGCTGCCCCGTCTGCGGGTCCGGATCCGGGCCCGCCACACCTGTCGTCGAGAGCCCGAGATCGGCAGGCCGCGCCGCCGGTGCCGCCGCATCCGGCACCGCGCACGCGCGTCTCGCCCCCGCGGCCATCTGTCGCGCAACCGCCGGATCGACCGGGCCCGAAGCCTTCAGCAGCGCGCCGTCCACGCCCAGCAGCGAGCGCTTGAGCGCGGTGTCGTAGGCGACGATTCCCCCGGAGAACGCCTCCGACGCCCCGGGAACGGATACGATCTCGGCGGCGAGCAGGCCGCCCGTGAGCGACTCTGCGACCGCGAGGCGCAGCCCCAGTGCTCGGGCACGGGCGACGACCTCGGCGGCGGCGCGGCGCGCGGGATCGGGAGCCGACTCAGTCATCGCGCAGGCTCATCGCGTCATCGACCGTTCTCGTGCGGGCGTCGCATGCGGATCGCGTTCGCGACGTAGTCGAGCCCGCTCGCGATGGTGAGCACGACGGCGGCGGACATGGTGACCGCGTTCACCATGTGCATCCACTCCCCCCACACCGCGGGAAGCGGCAGCAGCGCCAGCATGATCGCGAGCGACTGGACGAGCGTCTTGAGCTTGCCCATCCATGCGGCGGCGACGACCACCGTCCGAGCTTCGAAGAGACGGTGGATCGTCACGCCGAGCTCGCGGACGAGCACGACGATCGTCACCCACCACGGCAGCTCGCCCAGGATCGACAGGCACACGAAGGCCGCGCCGGTGAGGAACTTGTCGGCGATCGGGTCGAGGAGCTTCCCGAGATCCGTGACGAGGCCGCGGGAGCGCGCGAGGTACCCGTCCCAGGCGTCGGTCGCGATCGCCAGCAGGAAGAAGGCGGCGGATGCCCAGCGCCAGAATCCCATCTGCCCGTCATCGGCGAGCAGCATCCAGATGAAGAAGGGCGTCGCGAGGATGCGCGCGCCGGTGATGACATTGGGCGCGTTCCAGTTCGATGGACGCGTCGACATACTCGCCATCGTAATCAATCTCGGCCGGTGAGGTGCCACGCATCTTCATCGCCGTCGTCGCCGTCGACCTCTTCGAGCCCGCTCTGGTGCCGCGCGATCGGATCGTCGTAGCGATCGTCGGCATCGGCGAAGGGGTCGAACTGCCCCGGCTGCACCGAGGCGTCGCGCTCGGACGGGACCGGGGCGGCCGGCAGCGCGTCGGACTGCACCGGAGCGGGAGTCTGCTGAACGTGGGAGGTCTGCGCCGGGCCGGCGGTCGCCTGACTCGGCGCGGCGCCCCCATGCTGCACCGCGGCGAGCACCTCGGCGAGCTGGTCGGGCGTCACGAGCACATCGCGCGCCTTGGACCCCTCCGAGGGCCCCACGATGTCCCGGGACTCCATCAGATCCATGAGCCGGCCGGCCTTCGCGAAGCCGACGCGCAGCTTGCGCTGCAGCATCGACGTCGACCCGAACTGCGAGCTCACCACGAGTTCGATCGCCTGCAGCAGCACATCGAGATCGTCGCCGATGTCGGCGTCGATCTCCTTCTTCTCGGCCGCCTGCGCGATATCGGCGCGGTACTCGGGGCGGGCCTGCTTCTTCACGTGCTCGACGACGCGGTTGATCTCGGCCTCCTGCACCCAGGCGCCCTGCACGCGCAGCGCACGCGAGGCGCCCATCGGCAGGAAGAGTCCATCGCCCTGGCCGATCAGCTTGTCCGCTCCGGGCTGGTCGAGGATCACGCGCGAGTCGGTCACCGAGGCCACGGCGAAGGCGAGACGGCTCGGGATATTCGCCTTGATGAGTCCCGTCACCACGTCGACCGAGGGCCGCTGGGTCGCGAGCACGAGGTGGATGCCCGCCGCGCGGGCGAGCTGGGTGATGCGCACGATCGAGTCCTCGACATCGCGCGGCGCCACCATCATCAGGTCGGCGAGCTCGTCGACGACGACGAGAAGGTAGGGGTAGGGCTTGAGCTTGCGCTCGCTGCCCTCGGGGAGCACGATCGACCCCGCGCGCACGGCCTCGTTGAAGTCGTCGATGTGCCGGAAGCCGAAGCTCTGCAGATCGTCGTAGCGCATGTCCATCTCTTTGACGACCCACTGCAGCGCCTCGGCGGCCTTCTTCGGGTTCGTGATGATGGGCGTGATCAGATGCGGCACGCCCTGGTAGATCGTGAGCTCGACGCGCTTCGGGTCGACCAGCACCATGCGCACCTCCGCCGGGGTGGCGCGCATCAGCAGGCTCGTGATCATGGAGTTCACGAAGCTCGACTTGCCGGAGCCAGTGGAGCCCGCGACCAGCAGATGCGGCATCTTCGCGAGATTCGCGACCACGAAGCCGCCCTCGACGTCCTTGCCGACCCCGATCGTGAGCGGATGCGCGCTGCCCCGCGCCTTGGCAGAGCGCAGCACATCGCCCAGAGCCACGTTCTCGCGATCCTTGTTCGGAATCTCGATGCCGATCGCGCTCTTGCCCGGGATGGGCGAGAGGATCCGCACCTCGTTCGACGCGACCGCGTACGCGAGGTTCTTCGACAGCGCCGTGACCTTCTCGACTTTCACGCCCGGGCCGAGTTCGACCTCGTACTGCGTCACCGTCGGGCCGCGCGAGAATCCCGTGACCTGGGCGTCGACCTTGAACTGCGCGAGCACCTCGGTGATGGCGTCCATGATGTCGTCGTTCGCCTGGGTGCGGGACTTCGCCGGCTCGCCGGGCGAGAGCGCGTTCTGATCGGGCAGGTGGTACACCTGCGGGTGCGTGTCGGCGGTCGGCGCGACCGCGAAGGTGCTCGTCGCGGCGGCCTCGTCGCGGATGCTGCGCACCTCGTCGTCGGCGGCGGCGTCGACGAGGTCTTCCTCGGCGACGGGGGCGACGGCCGGAGGAGCGGCCTCTCGGATCACCTCGGTCGCGCCGCCGTCCTCGAGCGCGGTGTCGAAGGCGCGATCGCGACCGTCCCCCGAACCGTCGAGAAGCCCGGTGAGTTCGGCGTCCGCGCCGTCGTAGTCGGGATCCTCCTCGCGACCCGAGGAGTTGCGGCGCCACCACGGGAGCTCCCCGGTGGCCTCCTGGTCTTCGATGTCGAAGAGCGCGGAATCCTTCGATCCGCGGCGCTGCGAGCGCGCTCCGCGCTCCGCGCCATCGGCCGTAGGGTCGGCGTCGGCCCCCTCGGGCGCGACCGCGCCGAAGAGATAGCGATAGGCCTCGCGGCTGCGCCGCGCGATGCGGCCCGGGGGCGTCTTCGTGATGATGAGGACCGACAGGATCAACAGCACGACGAGCAGCGGAACCGCGACCCACGCCGTGAGCAGCGCAAGCGGGCCGCCGAGCAGCCAGCCGAGGAGCCCGCCGGCGTGCGCGAGAGCCGGCATCCCCTGCTCGGGGTTCGGCTGTCCGCCGAGCACATGCGCGAGCCCCGAAGCGCTCACCAGCGCG
>JBDIAD010000083.1:0-6430 GCA_039812205.1 Leucobacter sp. | reverse complement strand
TCGGGGCCGCTCGACGGGCTGCGCAAGGAGGAGGCGATCGCTCGGGCGATCGAGATCCTCGAAGAACGCGGAACCGGTCGCGGGGCGAAGTCGTATCGACTGCGCGACTGGCTGATCTCCCGCCAGCGCTACTGGGGCACGCCGATCCCGATCCTGCATGCCGAGGACGGTGAGATGCGCCCGGTCGCGGAGGCCGAGCTGCCCGTCCGCCTCCCCGATTCCGCCGGCCTCGACCTGAAGCCCAAGGGCGCCTCGCCGCTCGGAGCGGCGCACGAGTGGGCGACTGTCGTGGATCCCGCGACCGGGGAGAACTGGACCCGCGATCCCGACACCATGGACACCTTCGTGGACAGCTCCTGGTACTTCCTGCGCTACCTCTCGCCCGACGACGAGACGCGGGCATTCGATCCCGAGCTCGCGAAGCGCTGGGGGCCGATCGATCAGTACGCCGGCGGCGTCGAGCACGCGATTCTGCACCTGCTGTACTCGCGCTTCATCACCAAGGTGCTCTTCGACATGGGCTACCTCGACTTCGAGGAGCCGTTCACAGCGCTGCTGAATCAGGGCATGGTGCTGCTCGACGGGTCGAAGATGTCGAAGTCGAAGGGCAATCTCGTCGAGTTCGCGAGCGAGCTGCAGGAGCACGGTGCGGATGCGCTGCGCGTCACGCTCGCCTTCGCGGGGCCGCCCGAGGACGATATCGACTGGGCGGACGTCTCGATCCAGGGGTCGGCGAAGTTCCTGGCGCGGGCATGGCGCGTGGCCGACGATGTCGATTCGGAGACAGGGGCGGATCCCTCCTCCGGCGATCGAGAGCTGCGTCGTCACACCCATCAGCTGCTGGCCGATGCACCGGGGCTCGTCGAGGGGTACAAGTTCAACGTGGTCATCGCGCGCCTGATGGATCAGGTGAACGTGACGCGCAAGGTGATCGATTCGGGCGTCGGCGCGGCGGATCCCGCGGTGCGGGAATCCGCGGAGGCGATCGCGATGATCCTCTCGATCTTCGCGCCGTACACCGCCGAGGACATGTGGGCGAAGCTCGGTCACGAACCGACGGTCGCGCTGCAGCACTGGCCCGTCGCGGACGAGACGCTGCTCGTGGCCGAGGAGATCACGGTCGTGGTGCAGGTCGACGGCAAGGTGCGCGATCGGCTCACGCTCTCGGCCGGTGCGACCGAGGCCGAGGCGGAGGCCGCCGCGCGCGCGTCCGAGAACGTGCGGCGCAGCATCGCGGATCGCGAGATCGTGAACGTGATCGTGCGACTGCCGAAGATCGTGAGCATCGCCTCGAAGCCGGCGGGCTGATCGGGTGTGATTCCACGCTCACAGCCCGGTCGCCGTCGCGGCTGATCGCTTTCATCCACAGTTCGATCGAACGCGGAGTTCTCGGCGCCGGACCCGCCTAGTTTCGGGGCATGAACCCATCGCATGGCCTCGAAGCTCTGAACTGGCGCGATCGAGAGACGCTGCGCAGCAAGATGCGACGCGCCGTCTCGGTGCCCGCCCTCGTCGGCGCCTCGGTGTTCCTCGTGGCGCTCATCACGGCCGCGGTGTGCGTGCTGCTGCAGCCGCACGGAAGCGCCGCCTCCACGACGGTCGAGCCGCGGGGCGACGCAGCGATCTCCGAAGTGTCTGGGCTCGCGCCTCACCCGCTATCGAATGCCGACGGTGCCCTCGGTGCGGAGGCCGATCCGAGGGAGGGGGTGCTCGTCCACGTCGCGGGGGAGGTCGCGTCCCCTGGAGTGATCGAGCTGCCGGCGGGATCGCGAGTGCACGAGGCGATCGCCGCCGCCGGCGGCCCGACCGCCGAGGCGGTGCTCGCCGGGGTGAATCTGGCTCGAGTGCTCGTCGACGGGGAGCAGATCCTCGTGCCCGGACCGGGCGCGGCCCCGCCCGCGGCGGGATCCGCCCCCGACGACGGCAGAGTGGATCTCAATGCGGCGGATGCGACGCGCTTGGAGACGCTGCCTGGGGTCGGCCCGACCATCGCCCGACGCATCGTCGAGTGGCGCACCGCGAACGGCCCCTTCACGAGCGTCGAACAGCTGCGGCGCATCGAGGGCATCGGTGATCAGAAGTTCTCGAAGCTCCGAGATCTCGTGTTCGTGTGACCCGGGCCGAGGCGCAATCGATGGACTCCCCGCCCCCTGGAACCTGGCGGCTTCTCGCGCCCGCCCTTCTCCTGTGGGGCGTCGCCGCGATCGCGATCACGATTCCCGGCAGCGGGGTCTGGGTCGTGCTGGCCGGCGCGGGCGGCGGCGGTTGCGCAGCGGTTCTCGCCTGCCTCGGGACGCGTGCAGCGGGCCGTGGAGCGCTGCTGCTCTGGAGCGGGCTGCTGCTGCTTCTGGGGTCGCAGATGCTCGTGGGGCAGACGGTCCGCGACGATCCGGTGCTCGTAGAGGCGAGCGCCGAGGGGAGATCCGTCAGCCTCCGGGTCGAGCTCCTGGGCTTCGAGCATCCTGGAAATGACCCGTCCCGGGTCAGCAGTTGGGTCGCGGCTCGAACCGTGCCATCGCCCGAGGGTCCATCCGCCGGCGTGCCCGTGCTGCTCTGGCTCGATGAGCCGCTCGGCGATGCGGCGGCGATCGGGCGCGTCCTCACGCTCACCGGGCAGGTCGTCGCGCTGCGGTCGGAGAGCCCCGCGGCATTCGGCATCAGGGTGCGGGGTTCACCGGTCGCGGTCGTCGAGGCCCCGTGGAATGTCAACCCCGCAGCGGTCGCGGTCTTGCTTCGCAAGGGGCTCCTCGATGTCGCTGCACGCACGGCGGGTGCCGAACTCATCCCGGGATTCGCCGTGGGCGATACCTCGCTGGTGCCGGCGGATCTCGATTCGGCGATGCGGGAGACCTCGCTCACGCATGTGACCGCCGTCTCCGGCTCGAACTGCGCGCTCGTCACCGGGGCGATCGTCTGGGTGCTCGCCCGGCTCGGAGTGGGGCGCCGCACCCGCATCGTCGCTGCGGGCATCGCGCTCGGAGGCTTCGTGCTCCTCGTGGGCCCGGATGCGAGCGTGCAGCGCGCCGCCGTCATGGCGACGGTCATACTCGCTTCGGGGTTCGGCGGGAAGCGGTCGATCGCGCTGCCCGGGCTGGGCGTCGCGATGATCGTGCTCCTGTGCGCCTCTCCGTGGCAGGCGCTGCAGCCTGGGTTCGCGCTCTCCGTGGCCGCGACGCTCGGAATCCTGGTCGGCGCGCCGCCGTGCGAGCGGGCGCTGCGGCGACGCCTGCGGCTTCCGAGGCTTCTCGCGCTCCCGCTCGCCGTCGCGATCGTCGCGCAGCTCGCCTGCGCGCCGTTGCTGCTCCTGCTGCAGCCGGGGCTTCCGATGACCGGGGTTGTCGCGAATCTGCTCGTCGCGCCGGCGATCCCCATCGCCACCGGGCTCGGTCTGCTCGGGGCGATGGCCGCGGTGCCGACCCCGGATGTCGCCCATTGGCTCGTGCTGGGGGCGCGACCGTTCGCGCAGTGGGTCGACCTCATCGCGACATCCCTCGCGCACGCGCCATTCGCCCGCTGGTACTGGCCCGGAGGGTGGTTCGGCTGCCTGCTGCTCGCGGCGTGCGAGACGATCGGGCTGCTCGCCTGGGGGGTCGCCAGGGGACGCCTCGTGATGCCGGGCATCCCGCGGAAGCCGCCGAGGTCGCCGTGGCGACAGGCGCCGCCCGTGCCGCTTTCCACTCGCGTCACCGTCGCGGTCGGAGGATGCCTCGCCCTGGGGGTCATCGTGGGGACCGCGTTCGTGACCCCGGTCGCTACGCGCGTCGCGACGCCGGCGGACTGGGCCGTCGTGATGTGCGACGTCGGCCAGGGCGATGCGCTGCTGCTGCGCGATCCGGATCATCCCGAGGAGGTGATGCTGGTCGACACGGGAGACGATCCCGAGGCGCTCGTGCGCTGCCTCGACAGATTCGGGGTGGATCGCATCGCCGTGCTCGTGCTCACCCACGACGATCGCGATCACGTCGGGGCGGTCGCAGAGATCCGGGAGCGCGTCGCACTCGCGATCGTGGCTCCGAGCTCGGTCGGGCAGGAGAGCGACGGGCGGCCGTTGCTGAGGCTGCTGCGAGGCGCGAAGATCCCCATCGACTTCGGCTCGGCGGGCGACGGATCGCGGAATCAGAGTCCGACCGAAGGGCTCGTGTGGCGACTGCTGGCGCCGCCCGCGGAAGAGACCCCTCGAACCGCGAATGCGGCGAGCCTGGTGCTGCTCGTCGAGGCGGGCGACCTCACGATCCTGCTGCTCGCCGACACCGGAGAACAGGAGCAGGAGCGACTGCGCCTGGCATATCCCTCATTGCGCGTCGATGTCGTGAAGGTCGCCCACCACGGCTCCCGCGATCAGAGCTCGGCGCTGTACCGATCGCTGGGCGCGCGACTCGCCCTGGTCTCGGTGGGGGAGTCCAATCGATACGGGCACCCGGCTTCCGAAACCCTCCAGGCGCTGCGCGCGAGCGGCGGCGAGATCCTGCGCAGCGATCGCTCCGGCACCGTCGTCGTGCGACGCAGAGTCGGCGATCGACTGCAGATCTGGGTCGAGACGCCCGACGGGACGCCGCCCCTCAGCTCGAATGTCGGGACCGCCCCCTAAGCTTGAATCGTGGCCGCAGCGAAGTCGAAGATCCCCTCCCTGGGATACGACGCCGCCCGCCCTGCGAGCGTCGTGCTCATCAGCGGGCCCGAGCAGTTCCTGGCGGACCGGGCGACGCGGGACATTCGAGATGCGCTGCTGGCGCAGAACCCCGAGATCGAGGTGCACGACCTCGACGCCGCGGCCTACGGTGCCGGCGAGATCTTCACGATGGCGAGCCCGTCGCTGTTCGCAGAGCCCCGCCTCATCCGCATCGCGGCCGTCGAGCGGGCGAGCGACGCCTTCATCCAAGACATGCAGTCGTATCTGCAGGGGCCGTCCGACGACACCACCATCGTTCTGCGGCACGGCGGCGGCAATCGCGGCCGGGCGCTGCTCGACGCGGTGCGCGGAACCCCGGGGCAGCAGATCGGGGCGATCGAGATCCCCTGCGCGGAGGTCAAGCGCGATCAGGAGCGCCTCGCCTTCGTGCAGTCGGAGTTCCGGCGCCGCGGGGCGCAGATCACTCCGGGGGCGGCGCGGGCCCTCCTCGGCGCGTATTCCGAGGGACTCGGCGAGCTCGCCGGTGCGATCGAGCAGCTGGTCTCCGATGTCGGCAACCGCATCGGTGAGGAGCATGTCGAGCGCGCCACCGAGGGTCGAGTCGAAGCGGGCGCCTTCAAGGTCGCCGACGCCGCGACGGCGGGTCGAGCCGCCGATGCGCTGGTGCTGCTGCGGCAGGCGCTCGGCACCGGCACGGATCCCATCCCGCTGCTCGCCGCCCTCAACATGAAAGTCCGCGCGATGGCGCGCGTCTACGGGGCGCGCGGAAGCGCCGGGGAGCTCGCGAAGCGATTCGGCATGGCGCCGTGGCAGCTGGAACGGGCGCAGCGCGAAACCCGCGGCTGGCGAGAACCGGATCTCGCCGAGGCCGTGGAGCGCGCCGCGGAGACCGAGTGGCTGTTGAAGGGCGGCAGTCGCGATCCCGAATACGCGCTCGAGCGCTACGTGCTCTTCATCGCGCGGCGCGGGCGCGCGGTCTGAGGGGGCCGGCGCACGGCGACGCGCGATCCACCCCCCAAGCGAATCGGCGGCTACTGCGCCATGGAGTTGATGTGCGACTCCGGGAGCCGCACGATGCTCTCCTGGGTCACGCTCGCCACGAGCTCGCCTTCGCGGTTGTAGAACCTGCCGTGGGCGAGCCCGCGACCGCCGATGGCGACCGGGCTGTCGAGCACGTAGAGCAGCCAGTCATCCGCGCGGAACGGGCGATGGAACCACATCGCGTGATCGAGACTGATGCTGCGAAGCCCAGGCGTGGCCCAGGGGGTCCCGTGGCGGCGCAGCACCGGTTCGACCAGCAGGTAATCGCTCGCGAAGGCCAAAGACGCGGCATGCAGCAGCTGCGACTCACCGAGCCCGTCGCGACTGCGCAGCCAGACGCGCTGCACCGAGCTCTTCTCGGGGACTCGCATGAAGATGTCGTCTTCGAGATACCGGAAATCGAACGGGCGGTTGAGCACCCACGAGGTGCGGCCGCCGTCGGCGAGGTGACCGTACTTCTCCCACACCGCGGGCATGGATTCGGGCGCGGGAATGCCGCTCACATCATAGGGATCCTGGTGCTCGAAGCCTTCCGACGGGGTCTGGAACGAGGCGATGAGCGACATGAGCACATCGCCGTCCTGGTACGCCTGGACGCGTCGGGTGGAGAACGAGCGGCCGTCGTGGAGCCGTGCGACCTCGAAGGTCATGCGGCGCTGGCTGTCGCCCGATCGCAGGAAGTAGCCGTGCATGGAGTGGATCGGTCGATCCTCGCCCACGGTGTTGCCGGCCGCGGCGAGCGCCTGCCCGAGCACCTGG
>JBDIAD010000082.1:0-6440 GCA_039812205.1 Leucobacter sp. | reverse complement strand
ACGAAGAGGATGCTCTGCACCTTCAGCAGGTCGCGGTTGCCGACGTCGCTCACGAGCATGCGCCCGAGCCCGGGCAGGCTGAAGAGCTGCTCGATGACCACGGCCCCGACGAGCAGCTCGGCCAGCTGCACCCCGAGAATCGAGATCACCGAGAGGCCGACGCCGGGGAGTCCGTGGCGGATGAGGGCGCCGAGGCGCGTATGCCCCTGCGACATCGCGGTGCGCACGTGGTCGGCGCTCAGGGCGCCCAGCGTGGCGCTGCGCACGAAGCGGAACTGGATCGCGCCGACCACAAGGCCGATCGTGAGCGCGGGCAGCAGCAGCGAGTGCAGGGCGGCGAGCGGATCGGCCCAGCCGGTTCGCGGGAAGCCCTGCGAGGGGAACCAGCCCAGCCAATTGCTCAGCACGACGATGCCGATCAGCCCCGCCCAGACCGCGGGAACCGCCGCCGCGACGACCCCGATCACCGAGAGCGCGCGGGACGGCAATGCGTTGCGCCGATACGCGGCGTAGACGCCGAGCGGCAGGGCGATGGTGAGCGCGATCACGAGCGCGAGCAGCACGAGCGGTACGGTCACCTGAGCCTTCTGCAGGATCTCGCCCATGATCGGGGTGCCCGTCACGGCGGAATTTCCGAGATCGCCCGTGAAGACGCCGCCGATCCAGTGCGCGAACTGGGCGACGAGCGGGTCGTTCAGCCCGAGCTCCGCGCGGATCGCCTCGACCTGCGATGCCGATGCCGAGGTGCCGCCGATCACCTGTGCGACGTCGCCCGGGAGCAGGCGCAGTGCGGCGAAGATGATGACGCTCGCGAGAAAGAGCCCGGCCGTGAGGGTCAGGGCCCGAACGACGAGGAATCGGCTCACCGTACCGAGTGTAGTGTCGGCCTCTTCCTATTTCACGGTGATGCCGTCGAGGTTGATGCGGGAGTTCGTGTTCGACTTCGGGAAGCCCGAGACGTGCGTGCCGATCGCGCTCGACGGGGTGTAGTTGATGAGCCACTTCGCGGGCGCATCGGCGGCGACGATGCGCGCCGCCTGCTTCCGCAGGTCGATCGCGGTCGCCGCGTCGGTCGCCTCGATGGCCTGATCGTAGAGCTTCAGCGCCTCGGGGTTCACGAGATCGAAGTAGTAGCCCGGGGTGACGTAGTTCACGAAGTCGTTGGGCTCGACGTGGTCGACGTAGCTGAGGTCGTAGCCGCGCGGGCTGCCGTCGGCCGGCGCGGTGTACACCGTGCTCAGCCACGTCGGGAACTCGACGGAGTCGACCTTCAACGTCACCCCGATCTCGGCGAACTGCGTGACGAGCACGTTGATCGGGTCGTTCGGGTAGTGGTTGGGCACCGTGAGCGTGAGCGTCAGATTCGAGACTCCGGCCTCGGCCAACAGCTGCTTCGCGTGTGCGGGGTCGTAGGAGTTGATGCTCGTGAGGTCTTCGTAGGCCGGCTCGATGTCGGTGATCGGGCCGCCGAGCGGCTTGCCGTCGCCGTAGAAGGCGTCGATGATCGCCTGGGAGTCGATCGCCTGCGAGAGCGCCTGGCGCACGCGCAGATCGTTCAGCGGCGCCTTCGCCGAGTTGTAGGCGAGCGTGAAGACGTCGGTCGAGGCCGAGCGCTGCAGGGTGAAGCGATCGTCGCCGTCGAACTGCCCGACGAGGCTCGAGGTCACGGGGGTGAGCACGTCGAGATCGTCGCCGAGCGCCGCGTTCACGGCCGCGTTCGCATCCGGGATGTAGCGCCACACCACCTGATCGAGTGTGGGCGCGGTGCCCCAGTACGCGGTGTTCGACACGAAGGTGATGCTGTCGCCCTGGCGCCAATCCTGCAGTTCGTAGGGGCCGGTGCCGTTGGTCGTGCTCGCGAGGTCGCCCGTGTATGCGGATTCGAAGACGAGCCCAGGGCGGTTCGCGAGCTGCCACATGAGCTCGCTGTTGGGGGTCGCCAGGCTGATCACGATCGTGTGCTCGTCAGGGGAGGTCGCCACGGTGTCGGGGCCGATCGCGTGCTTCAGGGTGAAATTCGACCCCTCCGCATTCAGCGAGTCGACGACGTCCTTCGCGGTCAGCGCGTTGCCGGAGTGGAAGGCGACCCCGTCGCGCAGGGTGAAGGTGTAGGTGCGCCCGTCATCCGAGATCTCGGGCAGATCCTTCGCGAGGACGGGCACGAACTCATCGAGCGAGCCCGAGCGCAGGCCGACGAGGCCCTGGTACACGTTGTCGATGAGGATCTGATCGAGTGCCACACCGCCCGTCTTGCGGATGTCGAGATTCGTGGGCTGCAGCGTGAGCCCCACGGTCAGGGTGCGCGTGCCGTCACCGCCCTCGGCGCGGTTGTCGCCCCCGCGCAGGGTGAAGAAGAGCACGAGGGCGACGATCACGGCGACGGCGATGCCCGCGATGACCCACAGGAGCGGCTTCGCGCTGCGCGAGCGCTTGCGGTACTGGGGCGCGTTCTGGGCGCCCCCGGTCTGCTCGGTCACGAATGGACTCCTCGGTTCTTGCGCAGCATGCCGCGCGAATATGCATAGATCACTCGACGTCGCGCGGCTGTGCGGAGACGCCCAACGAAAGCATTACGCCTGTTCGACTCCTCCGCAAGCACCGATTCGTCGGTTGTTAACGGGTCGTTACCGGACCCACACGGCGCGCATGTGTGAGACATGAGTGTCTCACATGGGTGCCGAGAGATCTCGCAGCGCCCGGGCGAGCTCCACCGGCGCGGCCTCGTGCAGATTGTGCGGCCCGTCGATCACGACCACGGTCGACGCGGGCAGGCGCTCGCTCCATTCCTCGCGCATCGCCTCGGAGACGAGCCCCTGCGTGGCAGAGATCAGCGCGATGGGCACGCCTGCCGCCGCGACGGCCTCGAGCGCACCCCAGATGGGCGCGAAGGGGTGCGGATCGGCCGAGGCCACCGGCAGCGAATCCAGATGCGCCATGTGATGCGCCCACTCATACCGTCCGTCGGGTCGCCTGCGCGAATTGAGGGCCACCCCGCGCATGAGCGCCGTACGATCGCTGCCGATGCCGAACGCGACCGCGCGATCCACCATCTCGTCGAGCGATGCGAAGTCGCGCTTGCCCTGAATGAACTCGACGACCGCACTGCCGCCGCCCTGCGCCGTCATGCTCGGAGTGATATCGATTACGACGAGCCGGGATACCGCCTCGGGCCGCGTCGCAGCCGCGAGAATCGCGGTCATGCCGCCGAGCGAGTGCCCGACCAGGGCGACCGGCTCGGGGGCGCGCTCGGCGAGCACCTGTAGCACATCGGCGGCGAGCAGGTCAGGGCGGTACACGGCATCGTCGCGCCAGTCGCTCCGGCCGTGGCCGGGAAGATCGATCGCGAGCGCCGGCGCATCGAGCGCCAGAATCGTAGGATCGTAGCCGTGGGCGTTCAGACCCACGCCGTGCACGAACACGAATCGCGGCGCCGCGCCTGCGCCCCAACTGAGCATGCTGACCCTGCGCCCGTCGTCGACCGCGGTCGATTCACGACGCACCTCTGGCAGGGGAGTCGCGCGGCCCACGCGCGTCGCATCGCTCGTGAGGAAGCGGAATTCGTCGTCGACGTTCTCGGTCATGGCTCGAGTGTACCGACGGCCGCCGACAGCGGTTCAGCGGTATCCGCCGTCCTCGAGCCCCGCCTCGATCTCGAAGCGGTTGCGCAGCGGATCGCGCCCGGCGAACCAGTAGAGCACGGGCAGCGCGAGCCCGTAGCGCCTCCACTGCTCGACGTGCACCCGCTCGTGGCGGAGCACGCGCTCGCCGTCGTTGCGATCGGTGAAGTAGCAGCATCCGACGCAGCTGCCGCCCCGGCCGAACGTCCACTTCGGCATGCCCGTGAAGACCCACAGGCCGTCCACGCGGCGCACGCGGCCGGTACTCCAGATCGCGCCCCACACGAACGCGACGGCGCACGCGTACCAGTAGCCGAGCGTCGCGAGCGGACGCATCACGCGTCGTTCCCGACCGTCACGAAATCGATGAGCTCCTCGACGCGTCCGACGAGCGCCGGCTCGAGATCGCGATAGCTGCGCACCCGACCGCGGATGCGCGCCCAGGCATCAGCGATGTCCGCGGGCTCGTGCCAGGGCAGTCCCAGGTGCTGGCAGATGCCCGCTTTCCACTCGATGGAGCGCGGGATCTCGGGCCACGCCTGCAACCCCACGCGCTCCGGCTTCACCGCCGCCCAGATATCGACGAAGGGATGCCCGAGTATGCGCACATGCTCGCCCCAGGGCGCACGCGCCACCTGCTGCGCGATCCGCGACTCCTTGCTGCCCGTCACGAGATGATCGAGCAGCACCCCGGCGCGGCGCCCGGTCGCCGGCCCGAACCCGGCGAGCACGGCTTCGAGATTGTCGGCGCCGTCGAGCAGCTCGACCACCACCCCTTCGACGCGCAGATCGGCGCCCCACACCTGCTCCACGAGTTCGGCGTCGTGGCGGCCCTCCACGAAGATGCGGCTCGGCATCGCCACGCGCGCCCGATCCTGCGACACCGCGACCGACCCCGAGGCGGTTCGCGCCCGCACCGGCGCGCGCTTGGGCATGACGAGCGCGATCGGCTTGCCGTCGATCAGGAACGCATCGGCGAGCGCGAAGGAGCGCACCCGGCCGCGCCCGTCCTCGAGCTGCACGAGCCCCTCGCGCAGGCCGACGATCGCGCCGCAGAACTCCGACTCGGTGTGCTCGACCACGAGTCCGCGCGCGATCGTCACCTCGCGGCGCTCCACCGGCCCGCGGCGCGGCTTCATCGAGGCGATCGGGTCGCCCGCGTATCGATCGTCGTCCCACGAGTTCATAATGATTCAGCCTAATCCGCGAACCAGGTAGGCTGGCGCAGTGCCCGATGACAGTGACAGACCCGAAGCCGCGGGTGAGAAGGATGCGCGCTCGGGTCTGAGACGGATCTTCGTCGACACGACCCCGCTGCGCTACAGCCCCGCATTCGCGCGCCTGTGGTTCGGCAGCGGGGTGGCGTTCATCGGCACCCAGGTCACCGTGGTCGCCGTCGGCCTCCACATCTACTGGCTCACCGAGTCCACTTGGCAGGTCTCCCTGCTGGCGCTGTGGGCGCTCGGCCCGATGATCGTCGCCGGCTTCATGGGCGGTGCGCTGTCGGATCGCTTCGATCGTCGCGCGGTCGCGCTCATCGCGGCGATCTTCGCGTGGTCCTCGGTCGCCTGCATGACGGTGATCGCGTTCCTGGGGGTGGATCACACCTGGCCTTACTTCCTGCTGGCGGCGATCAACGCCGCCGCCGGCACCATCATCAACGCCGCGCGGGGCGCGATCCTGCCCCGATTGCTCACGAACCAGATGCTGCCCGCGGCCTCCGCCCTGAACGGCATCAGCTTCGGCTTCGCGGTGACCGTCGGCCCGGCCGTCGCCGGTCTGCTCGTCGCGTGGGTCGGCTATCCGTGGACCTATCTGCTCGACGCGATCCTCTTCACGGGGGCGTTCGTCGGCATCATCGGCCTGCCGCACATCGCTCCCGAGGGCGGGAAATCGTCGCTCGGCTTCAGATCCGTGGTCGAGAGCATGCGCTTCCTGCGCAACGCGCCCAATGTGCGGGCGACCTTCGTGATCGACCTCATCGCCATGGCCTTCGGCACGCCGCGCGCCGTCTACCCGGCGATCGGCGCGCTCATCCTCGGCGGCGAGGCGATCACCGTGGGGCTGCTCACCGCCGCGCTCGCCGTCGGAGCCCTGCTCAGCAGCCTCTTCTCGGGCCCGCTCGGGCAGGTGCGCGCGCAGGGGCGGGCAGTGACGCTCGCCGTCGCGGCGTACGGCGGGTTCACGGCGATCTTCGGCGTCGTCCTGCTGGTGACGCAGCTCGCCGGCGGAGCGCCGCAGGACGGCTCCGTGCTCGTCTTCGCGCTGCTGCTGTCGTGCCTCGCGCTCGCGGGGGCGGGCGCCTCCGACAACATCAGCTCGATCTTCCGCAACACGATCATGCTCGCCTCGGCGCCCGACGAAGTGCGCGGCCGCATGCAGGGCATCTTCTTCGTCGTGGTCGCCGGCGGCCCGCGCGTGGGCGATCTCGTGGCCGGCGGCATCGCGACCGCGATCGCGCTGTGGGCTCCGGCACTGCTGGGCGGCCTCGTGATCGTGGGGCTCATGCTCGTGTTCCTGCGCACCTACCGCAGCTTCCAGAACTACGACGGACTGAATCCGACGCCGTAACGGGTCGACGCGGGCGGGGCCCGCGCGATCCACCCCTGAGAACCCGAAGGAGCAACCACCGTGAACCTCGCGACAGCCCCAGAACCCGCAGCATTCGAGGCCTCGGTGCTCGTCACGCGCGAGGGCCCGATCACACGGGTCGTGCTGAATCGCCCGCGCGTGCTCAACGCGCTCACGATGGACATGTTCGTCGCGGTAGGCGATGCCGTCGACGCTGCGTCCGGTGACGGGAGCTCGGCGGTGCTGCTGCAG
>JBDIAD010000081.1:0-6460 GCA_039812205.1 Leucobacter sp. | reverse complement strand
GAGCTGGGCCCGCAGCGCCGCATGATGCTTCGCATCGATCCACGCGATGCCGTCGGCGTGCGCGACTCCCGCAGCATTCGCCGACTCGGAGAAGAGCAGCGACAGACCGAGCCCCGCAAGCCCGAGCTGCCCCGCGTACGCGACGGTATCGCCGGGCCTAGCCCCGGTTCGCAGCACGGGAGCACGGCCCGCAAGATCACCGAGCGCGGTGATGGCAGCGGTCAGCACCGGGGCGCGGCCGAGATCACCGCCGACGAGCCCGCATCCCGGAGCGAGGGTTCGGCAGGCGGCGCTGAGCCCGCGCGCGATGTCTTCCAACAGGGCGACCAGCGTGTCTTCGGGGCAGGCGATCGCGACGGTGAGCCCCACCGGAACGGCGCCCATGGCGGCCACGTCCGAGAGATTCGTCGCGGCGAGCTTCCATCCGAGATCGAAACCGCCATGCCAGGCGAGTCTGAAGTCGGGTCCCTCGATCATCGTGTCGGTGGTGACCACGGTGTCCCCGCGCATGGCGAGCACCGCGCAATCATCGCCGGGACCGATCAGCGCCTGATCCGCCATCTCGTAGTGCCGAAGCACCCGACGCAGCACCTCCTGCTCCCCGAGCTCGCCGACGCTGCCTGCTTTCTGCATGCTTCCAAGTTAGCGCCCACGAGCGCGGCTAGGCTGGCGGTATGTCGCGCCGCCTCCGAATCTCTGCGTTTCTGAGCTGTCTGGTGGCGCTCGCCTCGCTCACCGCCTGCACGGGCGGCGATTATCCGATGCACGCCGCCAAAGATGCGAACAACCCCGCCTGCGCCGACGTGATCGTGCGTCTGCCCGACACCGTCGCGGGGTTCGAACGCCGCACGACGAACGCCCAGTCGACCGGCGCTTGGGGAAACCCCGCCGCAGTGCTGCTGTACTGCGGCGTCGAGCCGAGCGGGCCGACCACCGACGAGTGCGTGAACGTGAACGGCGTGGACTGGATCATCGACGACAGCAAGGCGCCGATGTACCGTTTCGAAGCGTACGGCCGCAGCCCCGGTCTGGAAGTCGTGGTCGACAGCGATCTGGTGAGCGGCACCGAGGTGGTGCTCGATCTGAACGCTGTGGCGAAGCTCCTGCCGCAGGAGCGCCAGTGCACGGCGCTCTCCGACAAGCTCGAACTCTGATCTTCATCGGGCTCATTCGGGTAGATGCTCACCGCGGCTCACGGCGGCTTGAATGATCCACTGAGCTTCTTCCCAACGGAACATGACCTGGTCGTAGGAGAATCGGATCACCCGATAGCCGAGGGCGATCAGTCGAGCGTCATGCGCGATGTCTGCGGTGCGCTGAGCGCCCGTGTGGGTTGCTCCGTCGAGTTGCACGACGAGACGCTCGCCGATGAGCAGGTCCACTGGTCTGCCGTCAACCATGATTTGCTGGCGAAGAGGAAGTCTCATCCACCGGAGTCGACTGCGCACGAGCGTCTCGAGCCCTGAGTCGGAGAACGGCGTGCACTGCGCGAGAATCGCTCGCGCACGACGGTCGAGCGGCAACGTCATCAACTGCCGATATTCGATCTTCTTCTGGTTGAGCGCCGATTCCCAGATCACAGTTGCGGCTTCGCGCGACTGACATTCACTCACGTACGTCAGAACATTCTCGATCGGGTCCTCGAGTTGATACGGGCGCCGCGGCACCAGCGGCCTCGCCCAATGCACTCGCATGTGCGAGGCGTCGGATGAAGCACCTCTGCCGGGCGCCGCAGCATGCCAGCGCTCGGCAGGGAACGGAACCCACAGCCCCAAGCGCTTCGCCTGAGTGACGCAGGTCAGCACAACATGATGACGCGCGGCGAATACGAGGGCTGGATCCGTGTTCGGGAGCGCTATCCAACCGCGAAACGGCCGCACGATGTCACCGCGTTCAACGAGTTTCTTCAGGGTGTATCGCGTGATTCCTTGATCGACGAGGTCTTGCACTCTGCCGATCCCTCCGTTCCGGCTGAGTTCCGTCGAGAGCTTCATTTCATGATTGTGAGGTCGGGCAAGGAGCGCATGCCGCCAGGTTGCCGAAACCGTGGATAACTACGGGCAGCGCACGCGATGTCGGTTGTGCACGGCAAATGCGTCATCGCGGGGCGCACTCATCGCTCACTTCCCCGGGAATGACCGAGATCGCGCACCACTATCGCGGATATTTGCACTCAAGCGGACAATTTCACGATTTTTGTCCGTTTGAGTGCAAATGTCCGCTTGAACGAAAGGGGCGAGCGCACGGTGGAGGCGGCACTATCGGGCGACGGCACGGGAGCGGTAGCAGCAACCGCGGCAACGGGCAGCGGCACGGGAGCGGCACCAGGCGGCGAGCACCAGGCGGGCGGCGAGTGCCAGGCGCGCTTACGCCAGCGCCAGCTCGATCAGCTCGGTGATCAGCTCGGTGTAGCTCAGCCCCGAGTACTCCCACAGCTGCGGGTACATGGAGATCGGCGTGAAGCCGGGCAGCGTGTTGATCTCGTTGAGCACGGGCCCGTCTTCGGTGAGGAAGAAGTCGACCCGCGCCAGCCCCGAGCACTGCGCGATCTCGAACGCCGACACCGCGGAGGTGCGGATCGCCTGATACTCGGCGTCGGTCACAGGCGCCGGCAGCACCAGCTCGACGCCACCGCCCCCCAGGTACTTCGCCGTGAAATCGTAGAACGCACGACCGGTCAGCGCGATCTCGCCGACCACGCCGCTGGTGCGCGGCGCCGCGCCGTCGCGCCCGGCGAGCGCGGCGATCTCGATCTCGCCGCCGACGATGCCCTGCTCGACGAGCACCATCGAATCCTCGGCGAAAGCGGTCTCGACGGCCGCCGCGAGGCCCGCCGGCTCGGTGACACGGCTCACCCCGATGCTGGAGCCCGCGCGGTTCGGCTTCACGAAGAGCGGGTACGAGAGCCCCGCATCGAGCGACTCGACGAGTGACGGGTCGCGTTCGACCTGCGAGCGCGTCAGCATGTTCCACGGCGCGACCGGGATACCGGATGCCGCGAGCAGCGCTTTCACCGTGTGCTTGTCCATGCACAGCGCCGACGAGAGCACGCCGCTGCCGACGTACGGCAGGTCCACCAGCTCGAGCATGCCCTGGACGGTACCGTCCTCGCCGAACGGGCCGTGCATCATCGGCATCACCGCGTGCACCCGCCCGAGGGAGCGCAACTCGCCCTGCGCGTTCACGACGGAGAGCGTGTGCGTATCCGCGGACGCGGGCCACAGCACGCGTGTGCCGTTCTCGCGCACCTCGGGGAGCCCGCCGGAGTCCAGCGCGTATCCCGCGAGATCCTCCTCCCGCATATGCACGCTCGCGCCGTTCTTCGTGATCCCCACGAGGATCACCTCGTACCGCGAACGGTCGATGTGCTGCAGCACGCTCGCCGCGGTGACGCAGCTCACTCCGTGCTCGCTCGAGCGCCCCCCGAAGAGCAGCACGATCGTCCGCTTCTCCGGCCACATCGATGCATCACTCACGCGCGCTGTCCCCTCAATCGATCAAGCAGACGCCTGAAACGCCCCATTTCGCCGCCGCCGAGGCTGAGCTCGGGCTGCGGCAGTTCGTCTTCGGTCGCCAGATGCGGCCCCAGCGCCCGCGGCGGCATCTTGCCCTGCAGGACCATGTGCACCTGTTCGACGATCGGCATCACGATCCCCCGCTCGCGCGCGATCTCGAGCACGGGCAGCACCGAGGTGATGCCCTCGGCGGTCTGCTCCATCTGCTGGCTGGTCTCCGCAAGGGTGTAGCCCTGGCCGATCAGGCGCCCGGCGGTGTTGTTGCGCGAGAGCGGCGACTGGCAGGTGGCGATGAGGTCGCCGAGACCGGCAAGACCGGCGAGGGTCGTCGGATCCGCCCCCTGCGAGATCGCGAACTCGGTCATCTCGGCGAGACCTCGCGTGATGATCGCGGCCTTCGTGTTCTCGCCGTAGCCCACGCCGTCGACGATGCCGATGGCGAGCGCGATGAGGTTCTTCAGCACGCCGCCGAGCTCGGTGCCGACGACATCGGTGTTGACGTACGTGCGGAAGTACGGCGACGAGCAGGCCATGGCGACCTGCTGCGCCACCTCGAGCGAATCGCACGAGCTCACCGCGGCGGTGGGCTGCTCCTTGGCGATCTCGAGGGCGAGATTGGGGCCGGAGACGACGGCGATGCGGTCGGGCGCGAGATCGAGGGCATCGACGATGACCTCGCTCATGCGCATGGTGGTCGACTTCTCGAGGCCCTTCACCAGGCTCACGAGCACGCTTCCCGGCGCGAGATGCGGCTCCATCTCGACGAGCGTGCCGCGCAGCTGCTGACTCGGCACGGCGAGGAACACGAGCTGCGCCCCGGCCAGCGCCGCGGCGAGATCGGAGGTCGCCTGCAGCGACTTCGGCAGGTTGATGCCCGGCAGGTACTGGCTGTTGCGCCTGGCGATCTGGATCTCACTCGCGGCTTCCGGCCGCCTCGCCCAGATGGTGACGTCGCTGCCGGCGTCGGCGAGCACCTTCGCGAAGGTCGTCCCCCAGCTTCCGGCGCCGATCACCGCGACCTTGCGCCCGCGGCCGCGCTTCTGGCGCGGCTGGGCGGATGCGGCGGGCAGGGACGGACTCATATGCGCCCGGTTTCGCTCTGCCCGTGCTTCGCGGGGTCCCAGCGCTCGGCCGGCGGCTGCTCGCCGCGCAGCCCGGCGAGCAGCTCGGTGATGCGCGTCATCAGCAGCTCGGTGGCCTCGCCGACGGTCTGCTGATCCACATCCCGATTCGTGAACGGCGAGAGGTCGAGCGGCTCGCCGATCGCGACGTGGATCGTCTTTCGAGGAAAGGGGCGGATCCGCTTCCCGTAGCGCGGCATGAGCTCCTGAGTGCCCCAGTGCGCCGCGGGGATGAGGGGGATGCCCGTTTCGAGCGCGAGCCGCACGGCCCCGCTCTTGCCGCGCATCGGCCACAGCTCGGGGTCGCGCGTGAGCGAGCCCTCCGGGTAGACGATCACCCCGGCCTGCTTCCCGATGACCTGACTCGCGGCGCTGATCGGATTCGACCGGCTGCCGTCGCGACCGGAACCCGCGCGCTCGACGGGGATCTGCCCGGAGGCGCGCAGCGCCCATCCGACGACGGGAACCCGGAACAGGCTCGCCTTCGCCATGAAACGCGGAAGCCGGCCGAGGTGCCAGATCGCGACGCCCATCGCCAGCGGGTCGACCTCGCTGTAGTGATTCGGCGAGAGGATGAACGGCCCGCTCTGCGGAAGCTTGGAATCACGGGTGAAGCGGTAGCGCACCATGCACGACCACAGCGGGATCACGAGCGAGGCCAGCACCCAGAAGATGCTGGGTCGTCGTTTCTCGGCCGAGGATCGGCTGCGCAGCTTGACGGTCTCCATCAGAGACTCAGCTCTCGTAGACGAAGTCGGCGCCCAGAAGCCGCAGTTTTTCGATGAAGTTCTCGTACCCGCGCGAGATGATGCCGAGGTTCGTCACCTTGGAGGTGCCCTCGGCGGTGAGCGCCGCGATGAGATGGCTGAATCCGCCGCGCAGATCGGGCACCTCGATATCGGCGCCGTGCAGCGCGGTCGGCCCGGTGATCACCGCGGCCTGCTCGAATTCGCGACGCTTCACGCGACGCTGCGCATCGGCGAGCCCGTTCGGATGCACCACGATGTTCGCGCCCATCTGCCCCAGCGCCTCGGTGAAGCCGAAGCGGTTCTCGTAGACGGTCTCGTGGATCGTCGACACGCCCTGCGCCTGGGTGAGGGCGACCACGAGCGGCTGCTGCCAGTCCGTCATGAAGCCGGGATGCACATCGGTCTCGATGGTCACGGGCTTCAGCTCTCCGCCCGGATGCCAGAAGCGGATGCCGTCCTCGCGAACGTCGAAGTCTCCGCCGACCTTGCGGAAGACGTTCAGGAAGGTCATCATCTCCTCCTGCTTCGCGCCGCCGACGAAGATGTCGCCCCTGGTGGCGAGCGCCGCGGCGGCCCAGCTGGCGGCCTCGTTGCGATCGAAGATGGCCCGGTGGTCGTAGCCGCGGAGCTCGTCCACGCCCTCGATGAAGATCACCCGGTTGGGCTCCATCGAGATGATCGCGCCCATCTTCTGCAGGATGCAGATCAGGTCGACGATCTCGGGCTCGATGGCCGCGTTGCGCAGCTCGGTCTGGCCCTCGGCGAGCACCGCGGTGAGCAGCACCTGCTCGGTGGCGCCGACCGATGGGTACGGCAGTTCGATGTTGGCGCCCTTGAGCCCGTTCGGGGCGGTGAGGCTGATGCCGCTCGGCAGCTTCTCGACGACCGCGCCGAACTGGCGCAGCGCGTCGAGATGGAAGTCGATGGGACGGTCGCCGATGCGGCAGCCGCCGAGATCGGGGATGAACGCCTCTCCGAGACGGTGCAGCAGCGGCCCGCAGAAGAGGATCGGAATGCGCGACGAGCCGGCGTGCGCATCGATGTCCGCCTTGTGCGCCACCTCGACGTTCGAGGG
>JBDIAD010000080.1:0-6472 GCA_039812205.1 Leucobacter sp. | reverse complement strand
TATCGCCGACAGTGCCGCCGATCTCGGTGATGATGACGTCGGGCTGCGGCGATTCCTCCGCCTGCAGCCGCATGCGTCGCTTGATCTCGTTGGTGATGTGGGGGATCACCTGCACGGTCGCGCCGAGGTAGTCGCCGCGGCGCTCCTTCGCGATCACGGTCGAGTAGATCTGGCCGGTGGTGACGTTCGCCGCACGCGAGAGTTCGATGCCCAGGAAGCGCTCGTAGTGGCCGATGTCGAGATCGGTCTCGGCGCCGTCATCGGTGACGAACACCTCGCCGTGCTCGAAGGGGTTCATCGTGCCCGGATCGACGTTCAGATAGGGATCGAGCTTCTGCATGACGACGCGGAGACCGCGCGCGGTGAGAAGATTGCCGAGGCTCGCAGCGGTGAGCCCCTTGCCCAGCGAGGAGACGACGCCCCCCGTCACGAAGATGTGCTTGGTCGTACCGTTTCGGTCATGCTGTTGCGTTGCGCCCACGGGCTTCGATCCTATCATCTGGAAGTCGGCGAATCACAGAGTGCGCGGTCGAGCTCACTGCGGGCTACTTGAGATCCTGCCGCGGCATCCAGACCTGCTTGATGATCATGAGCACCATCGCGGTCACCGGGATCGAGATCAGGGCCCCGAGCAGTCCGAGCAGGGTGCCGCCGGCGAGCGCACCGATCACGACGAGCGCGCCGGGCACCGACACCACGCGATTCATGATCCTCGGGGTGAGCAGATACGCCTCGATCTGCATGTAGATCAGGTAGTAGATCGCTGCGATGATCGCGGCCGTCGGCGAGTTGAAGAGCGCGACCAGGGCGACGAGCACGGTCGCCAGCAGCGAACCGAAGAGCGGGATCAGCGCGAGGAAGAAGACGCCCACGGCGACAAGACCCGCGAAGGGGACGCCCACGATGGTCATCATGATGAAGCCGAGCACCGAGTTGATCAGAGCCAGCACCACGATGCCGTTCACATACCCGCCGACGGACTTCGTGATCTGCTCGGTGATGTCGATCACCTGCGCGCGGTTGGAACGGGCCACGATCGAGTAGAACGCGCGCTTCATGACCTGCAGCGAGGACAGGAAGTACAGGCTGAGGATCAGCACGATCAGCGCCGCCGTGAGACCGTTCGCGATGCCGATGCCGGCCTGCAGCGCGCCGCTCGCGATGTTCGTCCAGTTCTCGGCGATGAAGTTCTGCGCGGTCTGCAGCAGCTGGTTGAAGTCGATGTAGGTGCCGAAGTTCTGCTGCAGCCACAGGTACCACGGCTGGTTCGCGATGTCCGTGAAGTAGCTCGGCGCCGTCCGGGCGAGCTGTGTGATCTGGTCCATGATCATCGGCACGATGACAGCCAGAACGCCGGCCATGATGAGGATGAACGCGCCGAAGACGATGGCGATGCCGAGCGGCCTGCGCACCCGGTGGCGTTCGAGCCAGCGCACGATCGGATCGAGCGCCAGCGCGATGAAGAGGGCGCCGACCACGTACATCAGGATCGTGCTGAGCTGCCCGATCATGGCGCCGAACAGGATGGCGACGAGCACGCCCAGCGTGATGATGAAGCCGATCTTGAAGGGGCTGTTGATCACGAATTCGCGCACGTTGCTCTGACGGACGCCCTCGAGCTCGACCTCGGCCGCCTGGGCCGCTCGAGCATCGCGGTACATCGCGCGCGTCTCGGTGTCCATCTGCTCGACATCGGCGTGGATCACGTCGGGATGCTCGTTCAGGAACCGAGCGCGCTGCTCGGCATCGGTGGGGTCGACCTGCGACGGGTCCGCGGCGCCATGATCGCGGCGGAAGGAGAACTTCACCATTCCCCGAGGGTAGCATTGCACCTCCGACATTCCGCAGGTACTTCACCACCGAGCACCGTGCGGATGGGCGCCTAACCCGCGCGCCCGAGCGCGAGCAGTTCGGCGGCGTGCTCGAGCGCGCTCTGCGAGTCGGCGAGCCCGGAGAGCAGACGCGCCATCTCGCCCAGCCGCTCCTGCCCGCTGAGCGCGGCGCAGCTGGATTCCGTGAATTCGCCGCTCGCGTCCTTCTCGATGCGCAGATGATTGTTCGCGAATGCGGCGACCTGCGGCAGGTGGGTCACGACGATCACCTGCGAGGTCTTCGCGAGCCGCGCCAGCCGGCGGCCGATCTCGATCGCCGCGGCCCCGCCGACACCGGCGTCGACCTCGTCGAATACGAAGGTCGGCACGGGATCGGTTTCGGCCACGACCACCTCCAGCGCGAGCATCACACGCGAGAGCTCACCTCCGGAGGCTCCCTTGGAGATGGGCCGCGGATCCGCGCCGCGGTGCGGCTGCAGCAGCAGCTGCACCGTGTCGCCTCCGCTGCGCCCGAGCTCCGCCGCGGGCTCCACCGTGACGATGAGCCTCGCATCGGGCAGGGCGAGCTGCCCGAGTTCGGCGGTGACGAGCTCGGAGAGCTCCGCCGCCGCGGCCGTGCGCGCCGCGGTGAGGCGTCCGGCCAGTGCGACCTCGTGCTCGCTCAACTCGGCGAGCCTGCGCTCGATCTCGGCGATATGCTGGTCGTCGCCCTCGAGCTCGGTGAGCCTGCGCACCGATTCCTCCGAGCGATCGAGCAGCTCGTCGAGCGTGACGCCGTGCCCTCGGAGCAGCGCCGTGAGCTGCGCGAGACGCTCGTTCGCCTGTTCGAGCTCGGCCGGGCCATCGCTGTCGAGGTCGCTCGCATAGCCGGCGAGCTCCCGCACCGCATCGCCGAGGCCGAAGCTCACCTCGCGCAGCGAGTCGGCGGCCTTCGCGAGCCGCGCATCCGCCGAGGCCACCTGATCGAGCTCGCGCAGGGCCGCGTCCACGAGGCTCACCGCGTCGCCCGCGAACGGGTCGTCGCCGTCGCTCGCAAGAGCCTGCAAAGCGCCCGCCGTCGCCGCCCGCAACTGCTCGAGATTGCTCAGCCGATCGATCTGCCGGCGCAGCGCCTCGTCCTCACCGCTCTGCGGGTCGACGGCCGAGATCTCGTCGAGTTCGAGTCGCAGCCGGGCGGCCTCGGCCGCCCGCTCGTCCCGCGAGCGCAGCAGCTCCTCCGTCTCGTCGGCGAGCGCCCTGCGCTCATCATGCGCGGCCTGGAATGCATCGAGCAGGGGGCGGATCCGCCCTCCCCCGAAGCGATCGAGCATGTCGCGCTGCGCACTCGCGCTGCGCAACCGCAGCTGGTCGGACTGCCCGTGCACGGCGAAGAGCCGCTCGGCGAGCCTCGACAGGCTCCCGACCGGGGCCGCCGCCCCGCCGATGCTCGCACGGCTGCGGCCTTCGGCGTTCACGGTGCGGGTGAGGGTGAGCATGTCGTCGTCGACATCCCCGCCGAGTTCATCGACGAGTTCGAGGATCTCGGGGTCGCGCGTCAGCACCAGCCCGCCGCAGCGCGCCGCATCCGCTCCGCGGCGCACGGCGCCGGAGTCGGCGCGTTCGCCCATGAGCAGCCCCAGCGCGGTCACGACCATCGTCTTGCCGGCGCCGGTCTCCCCGGTGATCGCCGTGAAGCCAGGCCCGAGCGGCAGCGTGGCATCGGCGATGACGCCGAGATCACGGATCCTCAGCTCTTCGATCACCTGAGGTTCCCTTTGCCGAGCCCGGTGAGCGAGCGCCAGCTCCCCACCGGAAGATGGAACTTTCCGACGAGGCGCTCGGAGAATACCGCCTCGTCGATGCGCGCCAGCCGAAGCGGCAGCTCGGAGCGCCGGGCCTCGATGATCGAGCCGGTCGGAAGCTCGACGCGCCGGCGCCCGTCGCACCAGAGCACCGCACTGCCGCCGTACGGTTCGAGCAGCTTCACCGTGAGCACGGAATCCGGGCCCACCAGCAGCGGCCGGTTGAACAGCGCATGCGCGGCGAGCGGCACCATGAGCAGCGCCTGCACGGTCGGCCAGACTATCGGCCCGCCTGCCGAGAACGAATAGGCCGTGGAGCCGGTGGGGGTCGACAGCAGCACGCCGTCGCACCCGAAGGAGGTGAGCGGTCGCCGGTCGACGCCGACGACGACCTCGAGCATGCGGCCCTGCTTCTCGACGCTCGCCTCGTTCACCGCGAAGGTCTTCGCGACGACCTCGCCCTCGCTGCTCGCGGTGACGTCGATGGTCATGCGCTCCTCGACGCGATACTCCCCCGCGAGCACGCGTTCCAGGGTGAATTGCAGGTCGTGCGATTCGGTCTCGGCGAGAAACCCCACGTGGCCGAGATTCACGCCGAGGATCGGGCACGCCGACCCCCGCACGAGCTCCGCGGCGCGGAGAATCGTGCCATCGCCGCCGAGCACGAGCGCGAGCTCGATGTCGTCGAGCGGGACATCGCCCTCGAGCTCGAGCGCGGGCGCGCCCGGGAGATGGGGTGCGAACTCCGCGCGATCGCTCGCGTCCATGACGGGGATCACGCCCGCTTCGCGCAAGCCGTTCACGGCTTGCACGGTCGCTTCGACGGCCTCGAGGCGTGCGGTGTGCGACACCACCAGAATGTACCGGGGTCCTTCGTTCATGCGCGCACTCCTCTCAGCATCACGGGGGCGGATCGAGCCCGCACGGCGTGCGGACTACTCACGACTCGCTCTCTCAAAGTATGCCAAGAACTCTTGGTTGCCGTGTTCACCTGTGAGCGGTGACGGCGCGACGCCCCGGGCGAGCAGGCCATGATCGTGCGCGACGCCAAGCACTCGCTCGACCGCGGCCTCGGCGAGCGCGGGATCCATCACGATCCCGTCGCGAATGCCGCCCCTGCCCACCTCGAATTGGGGTTTGATGAGCAGGATCGCTTCGGCCCCGTCCGCCGCGACCTCGGCGATCGCCGGCAGCACCAGGGTGAGCGAGATGAACGAGAGATCGGCCACCACCAGGCTGGGGGTAGCCGACGTCCCCGTGAGCTCGGCGAGCGACCGGGCGGTGAGTTCGCGCGCATTGCATCCCTCGACGACGCGCACGCGAGGATCCGCCCGCAGCATCGGGTCGATCTGGTCGTGGCCGACATCGACCGCGAGCACCCGTGCGGCGCCGCGCTCGAGCAGCACCTGGGTGAAGCCGCCGGTCGATGCGCCGAGGTCGAGGGCGAGCCGCCCATCCGGATCCACCCCGAAGGCGTCGAGCCCCGCGAGGAGCTTCCGGGCCGCTCGGCTCACGTAGTGATCGCCGCCGGTCACGCTCACACTCGCTCCGCTCGGCACCCGCGCGCCGGCCTTCAGAATGGTGACACCGTCCACCCTCGCATTGCCCGCGGCGATGAGCTCGGCCGCCTGGCTGCGAGAACGCGCGAGGCGCAGTTCCGCGAGCACGCGATCCAGGCGCTCGGGAGCGCCTGACCATTCGCCGTGCTCTGTGATCAATCAGCGCCCGCTTCGCGGTCGCTGCGCTCGAGCTCGATCCGCAGCTCTTCGGCGAGCTGCTCGTATCCCAAGGCGCGCTGATCCACCGGCTGCGCCTCGATCACCTCGAGACGCTCGACGAGAGCCTCCGATTGCGTGCGATCCATGCGTCAAGGCTATCGCGAGGCTCGCTCAGCGCCAGTGATCGGCGTGCAGTTCTTCGGGCACGACAAGGCCGTAGATCGCGAGACCCGACTTCCAGATCGCGGCGCATCCCGCGCGCAGAAGATCGAGCTGCGAATCGCCGCGCTCGACGATGGTGACGACATGGCCGTCCATGCGCACACGCGCGCTCCCCACGACGACGCTGCCGTCGCGCTTCACTCGCGTGCTCGGATACGGCCGATCGAGCTCATCGAGGCTCGCCACGATGAAGTCCGGCTGCATATCGGCCGATGCGGCGACCAGCTGTTTGGGGCGATCCACCCCCGTCAGCACGTGGACCGAAGCGATGCCCGCCGCCTTCGCGCCTCGGATATCCGTGTCGAGGCGATCCCCGATCATGAGCGCATTGCGAGTATCGAAGCGGGAGAAGGCCGCCTCGAATATGGGGGTTTCGGGCTTTCCGGCGAAATCGGGGAGCCGCTGCACGGCGGTGTGGATCGCGGAGACGAGCGTCCCGTTGCCGGGAGCGAGACCGCGCTCGAGCGGTATCGTCCAGTCGGTATTCGTGGCGATCCACGGCGTGGGCGCTTCGCCATCGCGCTCGGCGAGCACGAACGCCGCCTCGGCCAGATGCTCCCAGCCGACATCGCGCGAGAATCCCTGCACGACAGCGGCGGGGCGATCGTCGGCGCTGCGCGTCACGCCGAACCCCGCTTTGGTGAGCTCATCGACCAGGCCGTCGCCGCCGACGACGAACACCGTGGCACCGGGCTCGACTCGTCCGGCCAGCAGCGAGACCGCCGCCTGGGCCGAGGTCACCACGTCGGGCGCCTGCGCCGAGAGCCCGAGAGACCGCAGCTGCGCGGCGACCTCGGCATCGGTGCGCGACGCGTTGTTCGTGATGTACCCGACCTTGCGGACGGTGGCGATACGGTTGAAGGCCTCGATGGCCCCGGGGATCGCGAGCGCGCCCCGGTACACGACCCCGTCGAGATCG